>JAIKYR010000175.1 GCA_024682995.1 Bacteroidales bacterium
CGGTGCAGAGGGTAACGATGCATCCGGTTTCGGAGCAAGAGGTGCCGGTTATTATGATTCTTCCGCTGAGCGATTCATGAACCTGATGGGAGAGACCTACTTCTGGACCTACGAGACCTCCTCATCCTACGGTGGCAAGTGCGCAGTTATCTCCTACTACTGCCCTGAGCTGCTGATTCAGGACAAGCTGAAAGGGATGGGCTACAGCATCCGTTGTATCCGCAGAGAGAACCCGTAGAGGTTTGAAGCAACATACATGAAAAGAATCGAGGGTGTGCCAATTGGCACACCCTCGTTGTTTATGGACATCATCGACCCGATATCTCCTTACGTCAGCTCCGCCACCGTCATGCCCACCGCCGCTATCAGATCCTGCGGGTTGAGCTTGAACTGCAGTCCGCGCACGCCTGCGCTCACATAGATGTGGTCGAAAAGTTCGCACGTCTCATGGATATACGTGGGGAAGCTCTTTTTCATACCCACGGGCGAGCAGCCGCCCCGTATGTAGCCCGTCAGCGGCAATAGCTCCTTCATCGGGATGAGGTCGCAACTCTTGTTGCCCGTCACCTTGGCGGTCTTCTTCAGGTCCACCTCTTCGTTGCCCGGAATGACGCACACGAAATGGCCGGTTTTATCGCCTTTCAGCACTAACGTCTTGAACACCTGGTCAATATCCTCGCCCAGCTGGTCGGCGATATGCTGTGCGCCGAGGTCGTTTTCATCCACCTCGTAGGGAATCAGCTCGTAGGCGATTTTCTTTTGGTCCAGCAAACGGCAGGCATTGGTCTTGTTTATTTTCTCTTTTGGCATAATTCAAAAAAAAGGGTTAGTTTTTCAAGCATCCTATCGGGACCACCAAAACGCCATCTTCGCGTTGGTAGGCGTATTGTCCTGTTCCAGTAAGCACCATCATGAAAGAGGGGGGGTACATTCTGTCAGTATCAATTTTTTTGGATAATTTCAGTAGATTGGCCGCCCCTTCGTTAATCAGGGTTTCGCCGCCCAATTTGATTTCAACCAATCCATAGTGTCCGTTGCGCAAATGCAGCACACTGTCGCATTCAAGACCGTTGTTGTCACGGTAATGGAATACATTGCCGTCAAGTGCTTCGGTATAGACGCGGAGGTCACGTACGGCCATTGTCTCAAAAAACAGTCCTAAAGTGTTCAAGTCTTTCATCAGGTCGTTGGGACCTATGCCAAGAGATGCTGTAGCAACGCTTGGATCAACAAAATATCGGGTGCTGGTAGTCCTAATGGCAGCTTTGGAACGCAGATTGGGATTCCAAGCCTCCATATCTTCTATTACGAAAATTTTACGTAAGGCATTCAAATAAGAGGCGATGGTTGTCTCGTTCAAAGAGTCAGTGTCATTGGTTGCCAAGTCGGCGGCGATGGCACTGTTAGACGCTTGCGTTGCTTGGTGTCGGGCGTAACTGCGGAGCAATCGTCGGGTGTTGTTTTCACTGCGGTGAACCTCGTCCACTTCGGTAATCTCACGCTTGGCCACGGCATCCACGTAGTTGAAGGCCTGACGGAGAGCCGCCCGTTCAGATTTCCCAATGGCTTTCGGCCATCCGCCACGGCAGATCAAATAGCATAAATTTTTAAGATCCAACACATTTCCTTCTGCGGCTTTGAAATTGTCATCGAACAGATCGCCGATGGATACGCTGCCATTGGATTCTCCAGATTCATATAGTGTCATGGGGCGCATTTTAACCCATCCCACACGTCCTGTGCCTGTGTGACTTATCTTGCTTTGGTCGGCCGGTTCGGCGCTTCCCGTAAGGATGAATTGCCCCTCTTCACCTCTTCTGTCCACTATATAGCGGCATGCGTCCCAAAACTGAGGAGCCTTTTGCCACTCGTCAATCAGTCGGGGAACGCTCCCCTCTAACAGAACTTTAATGTCGGATTCTGCAATTCGAAGATATTCGTTTTTCCGTTCAGGATCATCCATAAAGAGAACGCTTTTGGCCTGTTGCAAGGCGGAGGTGGTTTTTCCACACCATTTTGCCCCCTCAATCAACACTATCCCTGCCGCCTCCAATTGAAGCTCCAACAATTCGTCTGCGATTCGTTTTATGTATTCCATTATTGTACATTTTTATTTGCGCTGCAAAAATACGAAAAATATTTGAATAACAGATAAATGGGTAAATTTTAATAAGGGATTTGAAGAAAATCTATTAGGGTATTTGAAGAAATTTCAATAGGGCATTTGAAGATTTTTAGAATGCCCGCACTGTGTTTCTATTTCCCAGGTCTCATCTCCATCACTGTGATTTCGCTTCGGGTGCCGATGCGCATGGGAGGGCCGAAGGTGCCGCTGCCGCAGGAGGTGTACACCTGCATATTGCCGAACCGGTGCAATCCTCGGTTGAACTGGAAGACGCGGTCATTCACCCAGATGAGCGGGTAGAGCTGTCCGCCGTGTGTGTGCCCCGCCAGATAGAGATCGACGCCAGCCTTCTCCAAATACTCCCCGCCGCAGGGGTTGTGGTGCAGTACTACAAGGGGCAAATCGCCCTTGTGTATCATCTCCCGGCATACGGACTCAACGGTGGCGTCGCCCACGGGCGCGTGCATGGAGTTGCCGTCCTGCTCGTCAGCGCGCATGTAGTCCAACCCCACAATCTGCAAGCCGTGGTCCTCCACCGCTTCCGTTTCTAACACCCGCACACCCACTTGTCGCAGCAGTTTCTTGACAGAGTCGGTGCCCACATAGCCGTCGTGGTTGCCGGCCACGAAATAGACGGGGGCATTCAGTAGCCTGAGTGGTTCAAGGGTGTGTACATTGAGATTATAAGGGCTTTCGAAGCAGTCGCCGGTGAAGAAGATGAGATCCGGTTGCGCCTGGTTGATTTTGTTGACAAGCCGTTGCATGTGCGCGCCGCCGCGGAAGTGTCCCAGGTGCGTGTCGGTGAGCAGGGCGGCGCGCACGGGATGCTGCAAGCCGGGAATCTCCACCGTCACGGGTGTGAGGCGCGGCATGAAGGCGTTGATAATACCTCCGGTGCAGAAGGCCAGCGTGAGCACACCCACGATAAGGCCGAATACCCGTGGCGAAAAATGTGCGAACAGCTGCACAATGTCCACAGCCACCATGATGATGAGCAGATACAGGAGCATACCTAACAGGGCGCTGAAGATGCAGAACAGAATATGGCACACGGGATTACAACTCCATGTGGAGGCACCGCCGAAGGTGAAGAAAAAAGCCCCGACCAAGGCCAGCGTGTATCCTATATAGAGCCAGACGGGCTTGCATCCGAAGATGAAGGCGGTGCGCCGGGCGAGATACCAGATGGCGATGCCGACAATGGCCAGAAACGCCAACAGGAGAAGGATTCTTTTCATACAAATCAAAATTTGGCGCAAAAATAGCGTATTTTTTCTTTTTTTGTACTTTTGCAGCCTTAATAAACAGGGTTATGCGAGTGCTTGTTCAACGGTGCAGCCGGGCGGAGGTCCGGATCGACGGCGAGGTGGCCGGACAGATTGGTATAGGTTTCCTGCTGTTAGTGGGGGTCACCCACAGCGACACACGGCAGGATGCCGAGTATCTGGCGCGCAAGGTGGCCGCCCTGCGTGTCTTCAACGATGCCGACGGGAAGATGAATCTGGCCTTGAAGGAGGTGGATGGAGCGGTGCTGAGCATCTCGCAGTTCACCCTCTACGGCCATTCGCGCCATGGCAACCGGCCCAGCTTCGTGGACGCGGCACGTCCCGAGGTTGCGGAACCGTTGTACCAGTATTTCAATGATTTGCTTCGCAGACAATATGAGCTGCAGGTGGAGACGGGTCGCTTCGGTGCGGATATGAAGGTGGATTTTATCAACGATGGTCCCGTTACAATTTTATTGGACAGTTCGGACAAATGATGGAGGAGAAACAGCATATCGGACAGCTTTTTGACCGCATTGCCGGCACATACGACCGGCTCAACCATCTGCTGTCGCTGAATGTGGACCGGCGGTGGCGGCGGCGTGCCGTCAAGGGGATGGCTCCCTGTGAGACGGTGCTGGACGTGGCCGTGGGCACGGCGGATCTGGCCATTGAACTTGTCCGGCAGGAAAAGGCTGCGCGGGTGGAGGGCTTCGACCTCTCGCCGGAGATGATGCGTATTGGCACGGAAAAGGTGGAACGCCAGCGTATGTCGGACCGTATCACCTTCCGGGAAGGCAGTGCGCTGCAACTCCCGTATGAAGACAACAGCTTTGATGCCGTGACTTGTGCCTTCGGGGTGCGCAACTTCTCCGATCTGGACGCTGGCCTTCGGGAAATGCTCCGTGTGCTCAAACCCGGCGGACAGCTGATGGTGTTAGAGTTCTCCTATCCGGAAAACAGAATCATGGCATGGGGTTATGACCTCTACTTCTCGCACATCCTGCCCGCCGTGGGACGCTGGCTAAGTCGCGACAAGTCGGCTTACACCTATTTGAACAAGAGTGTGAAGAATTTCATCTGGGGGGAGAAGATGACGGAAAAACTGGCGGAAACGGGCTTCCGCGTGCCGCGTTGCACGCCCTATTCCTTCGGCATAGCATCCGTTTATAAGGCTGTAAAATAATATCTTGACAATATGAATCTGCTGCAACTTTTCAAAAATCTCCGACCATTTGTGAAACCATACAAATGGTTGGTGCTCATCACTTTGATTCTTACGTTGGTTGGTTCTTTGATGGCGCAGGTCAATGCTATCGTGCTGGACCGGACGGTGGATGCCATCAACGCACTCATCGGCACCAATTTCCAATGGAGCCAGGCGGCCCGCATTATGACCATTATCAGCATCGTGCTGTTAGCCAAGGAGTTGGTTTCTGCATTGGTAACCTTTGCGCAGAACTACTACGGCGAGCGGATGCGTATCTACGTCAGTCGTGATTTGGCACAGAGTATCATCGAGAAGGTGCTCACTTTTAAGATGGCTTTCTTCAACTCCGGCGACAATGCCACCGGCAAGTTGCAGGCCCGTATCGATCAGGGTGTCAGCTCGTTGTCACGCACGGTGCAGAATTTTTTCATCGACTTGTTGCCGCTCTTCACCAGCGCTTTGCTCGCCCTCATCCTGATGTTCGCGGCTAACTTCTATGTGGGACTTGTAGCCCTCGGTATCGTGCCGGTCTATTTCTGGATTACCTACCGGCAGGCGCGGCGACTGAAAGGTTGGCGGCGCGAGATGCGTAG
The DNA here is from genome assembly GCA_024682995.1 of Bacteroidales bacterium. Lineage (GTDB taxonomy): Bacteria > Bacteroidota > Bacteroidia > Bacteroidales > WCHB1-69 > F23-D06. Next base: position 5,194 of record JAIKYR010000175.1, read on the forward strand.
CCATTTGGAGACTAAAAGTCAGGGTATCAAGAACATCATCGACTCCATCAACGTCATCAAGAGTTTCAACCGTGAGGAGATTGAGGGGCAGAAACAGCTGGATATCCAGAACCAGGTGACCGAAAACCAGATGAAAACCCGCAAGGTGGCCTTCTACTACAACGGGCTCAAGAGCTTCGTGCGGCAGGTGGGTACCGTGCTGGTCATCATCCTCACCGCCTACTTGGTGCTTATCGAATATCCCGGCATGACCATCGGTAAGATCATGTACCATGTGATGCTCTTCAGCAACGTCATCGCGCCCATTACGCAGCTGCAGCGCATTTTCGACGATGTGAACGACGCGCTGATCTATGCCGAGGGCTTCTTCGGCATCCTCAACTCCGAAAAGGAGATAGAGCCGTCGGGCGACTATTGTCCCGAGCAGATTCACGGCAACTTCGAGCTCAAAAATGTCGATTTCACCTACCCGAACGGCACGCAGGCGTTGTTTGGCGTCAATATGAAGATCGAACCGGGCAAGATTACGGCTTTGGTTGGTCTTTCCGGCGCAGGTAAGAGTACCATCGTCAACCTGTTGGACAAGTTCTATGAGCCGCAGGGGGGCGTCATCGCGTTGGACGGAGTCGATCTGCGTGACTACGACACGCATTACCTGCGCGAGAACATCGGATTGGTGTTGCAGAAGAACCATATTTTCGATGGCACCATCGAGGAGAACATCCTTTACGGCAATCCGGGTGCCTCGCATGAGGAGGTGGTGGAAGCTGCCAAGAAGGCGCATCTCTACAATCAGATCATGGAGTTGCCAAAGCAGTTTGCACACAGCGCCACCGATCTTTCCGGCGGGCAGCAGCAGCGCGTGGCCATCGCCCGCATGTTCCTCAAGAACCCGCCCATCATCTTCTTGGATGAACCCACCGCCAGTCTGGACGCCATCGCCACCGAACAGATCAAGAACAGCATCGATGCCATCAAGCAGGACCGTACTGTCATCATCATCTCCCACAGCATCTCGCAGATCATTGACGCCGACTACATCTACGCGCTCAAGGATGGTCGCGTGGGGGAGTCGGGTGACCCCGACGAAATCTACAAGAAAGGCGGCATCTACAAGGAGATTATCGATGCTTCTGCAAGAAGCCTCAATATTGAAAAGATTGCAAAAACCATTGAAGAAGGTTAATTTTTAGCAACAATATAGATGTTGACCTATCGTTATCCTTATGGCATCA
>JAIKYR010000032.1 GCA_024682995.1 Bacteroidales bacterium
CACCGCCGGCAATGTGAGCGAGGTGTACGGCTTCTGGATCAAAGACAAGAAAAAACTCAAGAAACACGTGGACCAACGATAGTCCCCCACTCTTCCCACAAGGCTCTAAAATCCGAATCCGTTCATTGCAAAAAACAACAAAGACACAACAAAAAAACGTCATTAACGAAAAACAGAGCACATTGAACTCTGTCTTATAAAACAAATGGAGCCAACTTTTTTCAGGAAACGACATCTCTCTTTCCAACCCTTTCGCATCCAAGACAAATCTCTGTTCCAAAGCTTTATGCAAGGCAACGGACGTATTTGCGACCATACCTTTGCCAACCTGTTTGCCTGGCAGCAGACATTCGGGAACCAATGGGCCGAATACAATGGCCACCTGATTGTACGCTCCCGTACATCCGCACATAACGAGCATTCCAAATACATGATTCTGCCGAATATTCTTTCCCCAAACCTTTCGGAAATCATGCACTTGATTGAGGCTGATGCCGGCACCCGGGAATTCAGCCTCGTTCAACTCTCCCCTGTGGAAACCCAGCATCTCGAACAGCAGTATCCAGGGCAATTTATGTTTGACACGTCACGAGACATGTCGGACTACCTTTATTATATAAAGGATTTCAACACATTCCAAGGACGGAAACTGGCAGCTAAACGCAATCATGTAAACAAGTTCAAATCATTGTATTCGTTTCATTACAAAACTCTTACGCCAGGCTTATTTGAGCAATGCATGCAATTGGAGAGGACCTGGCGTTACGAGCAGCATGGTGACACCACCCAACTGGAAGAGGAAGAAAACGCCATCCGCCTGTTTTTTGACAACTACGAAGATCTGGAATTGACCGGCGGGACCCTGTTTGTGAAAAACGAGCTGGTGGCATTCACTTTCGGGTCACCCATTAATGAAGACACCTTTGACATCCACATTGAGAAGGCTGACACCCGCTACGAAGGGGTATTTCCCATGATCAGCCAGCTTTTCGCACAGCATCTTTCGCCTCAATATCAATATGTTAATCGCGAAGAGGATTTAGGCTTGGCCGGATTGCGCCAATCGAAGCTATCGTACCACCCGCTACGCTTGGAGCAGAAGTTCAGTGCCCGCCCTCTGACCGATGAGCTGCGCGACATCATCCGCCTGTGGCGTGACTGTTTTCACGATGAGACCTCATTCCTACATTCCGTACTCTCACGCTTTTACAACAAATCGCGAATGATTGTGCGGAAATCCGACAGCCAGATCGTATCTTCCTGCCTGCTGATACCCTGTGATTCACCCATCGGAAAAATCGGCTATCTGTATGCCATCTCCACCGCCGAACGTCACCGGCGACAAGGTTTGGCGGCTCAGGTGACCCAAGAAGCCATTGTGCACGCACGCAATCAGGGCATGAGTGCCGTGGCCCTGATCCCCGCCGACGAAGGATTGCAGCAATACTACGCCCAGTTCGGCTTTGAACCGCATCCGTATCCGATACGCTTCGCAAACGATTGCGACCTTGGCACTGGCGACCCGACGAAGGATCATCCCATGTTCTTGAATTTCAAGGACAAGCCCATTCCGGCCATCGAGCTGGTTTGCACACCCGATGGCGTGTGACGAACCAGCATTGCATGAAAAGAGTTTTTTCGCAACATTTTTTTTTGTACTTTTGCGCCCTCAAAAAAAAGCGGATGTGGCGTAATGGTAGCCGCGCCAGACTTAGGATCTGGTGGCGAAAGCCGTGGGGGTTCGAGTCCCCCCATCCGCACAAGGCGACTGGCGAGGGTTATGAGCCCTCGTTTTTGTTTTTAATACAGCACGGAAGACAAAAACACCCCGCTCTTTTCAGAACGGGGTGTTTATTTTAATGCGAAGCAGGGTCTCTACCCTACTATATATTAATATAAGAAGCTCAACAGGATACCGGCGGCCACAGCACTACCGATCACACCGGCCACATTGGGACCCATGGCGTGCATCAGCAGGTAGTTGGTCTTGTCGTACTTCATGCCTTCCACGTACGAGACGCGCGCGGCATCGGGCACGGCGGAGACGCCGGCGTTACCGATAAGCGGGTTGATCTTGTTGCCCTCTTTCAGGAAGAGGTTCAGGAACTTCACGAAGAGCACACCCGTAGCGGTTGCCACCACAAAGGAGAAGGCACCCAACACGAAGATGAGAATGGACTTCGGCGTGAGGAAGTTGGTGGCCTGCGTGGAAGCACCCACCGTAAGACCGATAAGGATGGTCACGATGTCGATCAGCGGACCGGAAGCGGTGTTGGCCAGACGTTTGGTCACGCCGCACTCTTTCAGCAGGTTGCCGAAGAAGAGCATACCCAGCAACGGGATACCGGACGGCACGAGGAAAGCGGTGAGCAGGATACAGAACAGCGGGAAGAGCACCTTCTCACGATGCGTGACGGCGCGGGGCGGACGCATGCGGATAAGGCGTTCCTTCTCGTTGGTGAACAGGCGCATGATGGGCGGTTGGATCACCGGCACCAATGCCATGTAGGAATATGCCGACACGGCGATGGCACCCATCAAACTCGGAGCCAACTTGGAAGACAAGAAGATGGCGGTAGGACCGTCAGCACCACCGATGATACCGATAGCACCGGCCTCCATGGGCGTGAAGCCCAGAAGCAAGGCGGTGGCGTAGGCGGCGAAGATGCCGAACTGCGCGGCCGCACCCACCAAAATCAACTTAGGATTCGATATCAGGGCCGAGAAGTCCGTCATGGCCCCGATACCGAGGAATATCAATTGCGGATAGAAGCCCTTGATGACGCCGAAATACAGATAGTTCAGCACGGCGCCGTTCTCATACACACCGATTTGCAGACCGTCGGTAAACGGAATGTTACCGATAATCATGCCGAATCCGATGGGCACGAGCAGCATCGGCTCAAACTCTTTGATCACACCCAACGCGATAAAGAACAAGCCGATACAAATCATGATGATATGGCCCCACGTGCAGTTTCCGAAACCGGAATAGCCGAAGAACTGGATGAGACCCTCTTTAAAAAATTCAAACATTTCTTTCTGATTTAGTTGTGTAACTTGTTGATTAACGTTGGATTATTCAAAAACCACGAGCACATCGCCTTCCATGACGGAGTCGCTGCGGTGTACTCTCACCTCCTTGATCACACCATCCTTCTCGGCATCGATGTTGTTCTCCATCTTCATGGCCTCGAGGAGGAAGAGCCGTTGGCCAGCCTTCACACTGTCGCCCTCCTTGCAGAAGACGTCCAGGATGGTGCCGGGCAGCGGCGACTTGAGGGTGGCACCGGCTGCAGTAGCGGCGGCAGGCGCACTCTTCACGTTGGCCGGGGCGGCGGCAGGTGCACTCTTCTGGGTACCGGCGTTCACCATCACCACGGGTTTCACCTTCACGGGAGCCTTCACCTCCGTCTCCAGTTCCACCTTGTAAGGGGTTCCGTTGACCTCTACATTGACAGCATTGTTTTCTATATCACCAACTTCGACGGAATACTTGTTACCGTTGATCGTAAATTTATAATTTTTCATACTTCAAAATCTTTTTTAGGTTATTTTCTTTTTAACGGGGTTCTCTTCATGGTGAGTTCCTTCTGAGCCCACGGGGAATAATGCTTAGAGGGCATGTTGATGGTGATAACCTCGCTCTCTTCGTCGTGCATGCTGTTGAAATGCAGATGCAATGCGGTGGCGATGGCGGCAGCCTCCTCACCGGTGAGCTGATCATCATCATCCTTATTCTCTTTCACATCTGCCACATTGGCCACGTTCGGGGTCTCCGTCTTCTTGGCATTCTTCTGGGCCAGCTTCTTGGAACTCCATCCGAACAGCTTCAGCATCGCGAAGATGAGAATCAAGGCCGTGAACACCACCGACATGGAGATGATAGCCAAACCGATGCCGTACGGGTCGTCACGTTTCAGGCGCTCCTGCTTGGAAACCTTGGTTTGCATGACATTGGAAGAACCCGGCGTATAATGGTTGAGTAATTCCGCATTGCCGGTAATCCCATCCTCCAACAAACCGTATGAGAGCGCCGTGTCCATCAGCTGCTCCTTCGGGTAATACATCATGTCAATCAGATCCTTTCCGTCAGCGGAAATAAGGGCGATATAGTTGGTTTTGGAAGTACGAGGGTCGAAATTCACGTGGAAGGTACCATACAACGGCTCGGCATCCAAATAGAACACTATGTAGGTACGCTGGGGCATATTGGTGTTAATGTCCGTCTTCGGGATGCGGTACCAGTGCTCCGGCTCCACGCCGCCTTTTTTCTTTCCAGCGGCGAAACCGGTCGTGTCGTCGGTAAGATAGCAGCCGGCGAGGTTGACCGAGTTGTAGGCCGTATTGAAAATCTCAACCCAAGGCACATGACGACCATATTCATCGTCAAAGTTGTCTGTATTCTTAATCAGAATCTCGTTGAAGCGCAGGTCACGCACCGACTGTCCGAAGACGGCTCCCGTGGTGAGCACCACCGCCAACAAGATGATATATTTTAAAAATGATTTCATAAAATATTCGGATATTTGGGTTAATTTGTAGAGACGCAACGCATTGCGTCTCTACAAGATGTGTTACAACGGCAGGTTATCGTGCTTTTTGGCCGGGTTCTCCAGGCGTTTGTTCTTGAGGGATTCGAGGGCGCGGATCACGCGGAAACGGGTGTTGCGCGGCTCAATCACATCGTCCATATAGCCGTATTGGGCGGCCACGTACGGATTGGAGAACTTGTTGCGGTAATCCTCCACCTTCTCATTGAGGAAAGCGGCCTTCTCCGCCGGATCCTCGATTTTCTTCATCTGGGAACCGTAGAGAATCTCAGCGGCACCGCTGCCACCCATGACGGCGATTTCCGCCGTAGGCCATGCGTAGTTGATGTCGCCACGCAGATGCTTGGAGCTCATCACGCAATAAGCACCGCCGTAGTTCTTACGCAGGGTGATAGTGACTTTGGGAACGGTGCATTCGCCGTAAGCGTAGAGCAACTTGGCACCATGTAGGATGATGCCGCCATACTCTTGGCCCGTGCCGGGCAGGAAGCCGGGCACATCCACCAACGTCACGATGGGGATGTTGAAGGCGTCGCAGAAACGCACGAAACGCGCGCCCTTGCGGGAAGCGTTGATGTCGAGCACACCCGCCAGATATTTGGGCTGGTTGGCCACAATACCCACCGACATTCCGTTGAAACGGGCGAAGCCGATGACAATATTGGGAGCATACAACGGTTGGATTTCCAAGAACTTGCCATCATCAACAATGCCGTTGATCACATCCTTCACATCGTAAGGGGTGTTCGGATTGTCAGGGATGATGGAGTTGAGGCTGTCTTCCAAGCGGTTGATGGGATCCTGAGTGGGCTCATACGGCGGTTCCTCCATGTTGTTGGACGGAATATAGCTGATGAGTTCGCGCAGCATGGCAATGCCTTCTTCCTCATTCTCCACAGCGAAATGGGCCACACCGGATTTCTTGGAGTGCACGGTGGCACCGCCAAGGTCTTCGGTGGTCACGTCCTCATTGGTCACCGTTTTCACCACCTTGGGACCGGTCACGAACATGTAGCTCGTGTTTTTCGTCATCATGATAAAATCCGTCAAAGCGGGGGAATAAACCGCACCGCCAGCGCAGGGACCGAAGATGGCGGAAATCTGCGGGATGACACCAGAAGCCAGGATGTTACGCTGGAAAATCTCGGCATAGCCGGCCAAGCTGTTCACACCCTCCTGGATACGGGCCCCGCCGGAGTCGTTGAAGCCGATGACAGGCGCACCCACTTTCATGGCCTGGTCCATCACCTTGCAGATCTTCAAAGCGAAAGTCTCGGAAAGAGAGCCTCCGAACACGGTGAAATCCTGTGAGAAAACATAGACCAGACGTCCGTTGACAGTACCGTAACCGGTGACGACACCATCGGAGAGGTATTTTTCCTTCTCCAGGCCGAAGTTCTGGCAGCGGTGCTGCACAAACATATCGAACTCCTCGAAGCTACCTTCGTCGAGGAACATCAGGATGCGCTCACGGGCGGAATACTTGCCTTTGGCATGTTGTTTCTCAATCCTGTCCTGACCGCCTCCCAAACGAGCCTTCTCACGCAGGGCGAGCAACTCGTTGATTTTATCTTGCATTGTCATAAACTAATGATATTTAGGAATTTATATAAAAAATTTACGTATTTTCGACATTACTTTTACAGCGTGCAAAAGTAATCATTTTTCCGCATAAAAACAATAGCAAAAAATGGTTTACGCCTCGTTTTTGATATGGACATCCATCTGGTTGAATGGGATTTCCAATCCTTCGCGCCGGAAGGCGTTGTACACCTCCTCGTTGAGCGAATAGAGGGTCTTCCAATAGTTTTCGGGGAGCGTCCAGGCGTAAAGGGTCATGTTGAGCGAACTGTCGCCGAAATTCTCCAGCGTGGCAAACGGCTCTTTCGGCTCCTTCACGACCAGCGGGTTGTCGGCGGCCACCTTCAGCAGCACCTCCTTGGCTTTCTCCACAGACGCACCGTAGGCAAGGCCCACCGAGATGGCCACACGGCGCTGAGGCAGGTTAAAATGGTTGACCAATGACTTGGTGGCCAGCTCGGTGTTGGGCACGATGATTTTGCGCGCATCGTACGTGCGGAGCGTGGTGTTGAAGATCTGAATGTTCTCCACAAAACCCGCATACGAGCCCTGCTCGATATAATCGCCCACCTTGAATGGCCTGAGCAACAGAATGATGACTCCGCCGGCAAAATTCTGCAACGTGCCCTGCAACGCCATGCCGATGGCCACACCAGCAGCACCAAGGATAGCGATGAACGAGGTCATCTGGATGCCGAGGATGCCCATCACCGTGAGGACGAGCAGCACTTTCAGGACGATGTCAATCAGCGAGTGCAGAAACTGCTGCAGCGACGCATCGACTTTGTGGCGGTCGTACGTCCGTTTCATGAAACGGTTCAGCAGGTTGATGAGCTTCCAACCCACAAGCAGCACGATGCCGGCCACAATAAGCTTGGGCACGTACTGGAACATGATGTTGTTTAAGAATTGCTTCGCCCCGCTGGCGAAAGAATCCCAAGTGGTAAGAGTTGTTTTTTCCATATCGTTGATAGAATGATTGTTAGTCTCATTTTATTCTGTCGGCAAAAATACACAAAATCAACGAATTTCCCTATCCGCTCTAATCAAAGGAAATATACAACCAACCGTTTTCTCTTTGCTCTATTTTAATATAAATTTAATATAAATCAATCCACTCGTATTCATTCTGCATATAATCCAGAAAACGGAGGAAGTCTGTGCGGGGCACCATCAGCGAAGCCGTGTTGATACAAGGATGGAAACTGAGTTTCTCGGCATCCTTCAATTTCGAATCAATAAAGACATGCACATGGTGTTCCACATCGTTTATCAGGCCGAAGGGTGTCACCGATCCAGGCTGGACGCCGAGGTATTTCATCAGACGCGGCTCCGAAGCAAAGCTGAGCTTGCCCTGATGCAACTGTTTTTCAATGGCATGGATATCCATATTCTGGTCGCAGTCGAGCAGCACCAGATAGTGGCGGTTTCCTTTATGATTCCGAAAGAAGAGGTTTTTGCAATGTCGCGCATCGTGGCCGGCCCAATACTGTTTGGCAATCTCAATGGTGGGCGCTGGCGGATGCTCCAGATATTCGTATGGAATATGCAGTTCGTCCAAAAGAGCGTATAATTTGGGGTCTCCGTTCATAAGGTTATTGCAGTAGTTTTATTTTATTATAATATATGTAGAAAAATAGTAGTAAAACGTTATTTGTCAAGATTCAAAGAGAGGCTGATGCGTTTCCGCTCGGCTTCCACGCCGATGACGCGCACCATCACCTTCTGGTTCAAATGGACCACCTCATGGGGATTGGAAATCCGATGGTCGGACATGTTGCTGACGTGAATAAGGCCGTCCTGGTGTACGCCAATATCGACGAAGCAGCCGAAATTGGTGATGTTGGTCACAATGCCGGGGAGCACCATGCCGGGCTGCACATCGTTGATGGTACGCACGTTCTTGTCGAATTCGAACATCTCGAACGAGCTGCGCGGGTCGCGCCCGGGCTTGTCCAACTCGGCCATAATGTCCGTCAGGGTCGGCATTCCCACCTTGTCGGAGAGGTAGTGTGTGAGGTTGATGTTCTGCCGGATGTCGGCATGGTTCATCAGGTCGGCCACGGAGCACTGCATGTCGCGGGCCATGGCCTGCACCACAGGGTAACTTTCGGGATGCACGGCGCTGCGGTCGAGCGGGTTTTCGGCATCGCGGATGCGCAGGAAGCCCGCCGCCTGTTCGAAGGCCTTGGCTCCGAAGCGGGGCACCTGCCGCAGGCTCTCGCGGGAGGGGAACGCGCCGTGCTCGTTGCGGTAGTCCACGATGTTCTGCGCCAACGCCGGGCCAACGCCCGACACAAACGAGAGCAGTTCCTTGCTGGCAGTGTTCAGCTCCACGCCCACCCTATTCACACAGCTCTCCACCGTGGCTTCCAGGCTCTCCTGCAGCCGTTTCTGGTTCACGTCGTGCTGGTACTGCCCCACCCCGATGGATTTCGGGTCAATCTTGACCAGCTCGGCCAACGGGTCCATGAGGCGCCGTCCGATGGAGACAGCCCCGCGCACGGTGACATCATAGTCGGGGAACTCCGCACGGGCCACGGGCGAGGCGGAATAGACCGAGGCCCCGCTCTCATTGACCATGAAGGCCTTCACATCGCGCTCGAAGGGGATGTGGCGGATGAAGTTCTCCGTCTCCCGTCCGGCGGTGCCGTTGCCGATGGCGATGGCATCCACCTTGTACTGGAGCACCAGCCGCTTGAGCTTGTCGGAAGCTAACCGGTACTGGGCCACGGGCGGATGGGGGTATATGGTCTCGTTGTGCAGCAGCTTGCCCTGCGGGTTCAGGATCACGACCTTGCAACCAGTGCGGAAGCCGGGATCGACGGCCAGCGTTGTCACCTGGCCGAGCGGGGCGGCCATCAGCAGCTGCCGGAGGTTCTGCACGAACACCCCGATGGCCTCCGTGTCGGCCTTGTCCTTGTAGTATTTGCGCATCTCCGTCTCCATCTGAGGCTGCAGCAGACGCTTGTAGGCATCTTCCGCGGCCATCCACACCTGCTGTGCGCCGTTCGTGTTGTTCTTCAGCAACGCGCGTTTTATCATGGAGAGGGTTTTCTCCTCGTCCGGGGCGATGGTGAGGCGCAGGATGCCCTCCTCCTCACCGCGGAGCATGGCCAGCACGCGGTGCGACGGTGCCTTGGGCAGGAACTCCTCCGCATGATAGTAAATCCGGTATTTCTCGCCTTCATCCACCTTGTCGGGGATGAGGCGCGTGCGAATGCGGCTGTGCTGGCGGAAAGTGCTGCGCAAGCGGGCACGCAACGACACGTTCTCGCTGATGCGCTCGGCGATGATGTCACGGGCGCCGGCCAGCGCCGCCTCCACATCCGCCACCCCCTTGTCAGGGTTGACGAACGGCTGCGCCACCTTGGCCAGATCCATCTGCCGCTGGGCGACGAGCATTTTGGCCAACGGTTCCAGACCGCGTTCCACGGCCACCGAAGCACGGGTTTTGCGTTTGGGACGGTACGGCAGGTAAAGATCCTCCAGCGCTCCCAAGGTGGCGGCCTCCTCTATTTGTGCCTCCAATTCTGGCGTTAACTTGCCCTGTTCGCGGATAGAATCCAAGATGGCGGCCCTCCGCTTGTCGAGTTCCACCCAGCGGTTCCGCAAGTCGCGTATCTGCCCGATCTGGACCTCATCCAGACTGCCGGTCGCCTCCTTGCGGTAACGGGAAATAAAGGGGATGGTGGCTCCACCGTCCAACAAATCAAGTGTGTTCTGAACCTGCTCCTGGGCCAGGTTCATCTCCTGCGCTATAAGCTGCGCGTAGTTGCGGGTAATCATCGTAACAGGGTGACAGTTCCCTCTCGGGGAATGATTTCATTCGGGTTAAAGACTCTGGAATACTTTATCCTCCAAACATATACGCCGGGAGGTGCTGGTGAGCCGCCAAGATTGCCATCCCAACCGATCTCCGTACTGTTGGTGTGGAACACGAGCTGTCCCTGGCGGTTGAAGATGTCCAATTGGTAGGAGTCCACATCGTTGACCTTGGGCAGGAACACCTCGTTCCTACCATCCCCATTCGGGGAGAAGGCCGACGGCACGAAGAAGGCGAAATTGTCCACAATCGGCACCCACGTTGTAGCCTCATCCGAGCATCCGTATTGGTTCGTGGCGGTGAAGCGCACCAGCACATTCTTGCTCTCGCGAAGCCTGTACTGGTGGATGGGGGCCTCATCCGTCGAGGAGGTCCCGTCGCCGAAATCCCAATGATACGAGAGATTGCTCTCCAGCGACTGGTTATAGAAGAAGACATCCTTGCCATTCTGCGGATTCTCCGGCACAAAATAGAAATCCGCATGAGGGGCTTCCGACACATAGACAGCTTTCGCGTACTTGACGGAATCAACGCAGCTGGGGGCGGATGCCACCCAGAGTTTCAGATCATACGCACCCGTATCAGCGAGTACTGGGCGAAATGTGGCTGTGAAACAGGAGTCCACAATGGTGTCCTGATATATAATATCCCATCGGAAGTCGCAGGTGTCGGGCACGCCGGGGGCGGTAAGGTCAATCGTGAGCGGCACACACCCATACGGCGGATCGATGACGGCCGCCGCCGTAGGTTTCTTGTGAATAGTGACCCGCACCTCGGCTGTGTCAGCCAGACAACCGTAACGGTCGGCGGCAATCAGCTTGTAGGTTCGGTTTGTATTGATATTGGCCGCTGTTTTGCGTGCGGTGGAATCGGCGATGCCGGTGGAGGGGATCCATCGGTACAGCAACGGTTCCGTGCCGCTTTTCAAGTTTATACACAAGGAATCACATTTCTGGCACGCCTTGACAAGCGTGTCCTTCATCACAATCGTGTCATTGCCTACCAAATGGAAAACCAACGTATCAACACGTCCGGCACTCGGGTAACCATTATAGAAATAATCTTCGCAGAAAATCGTGGTGATGATGATGGTGGCCTCTTTTACCTCACCCGGATCAAAATGGGCCGTATCCACAATGGCGATATGGAACTTAACCATAGAATCCTCCTGTACATAAGAGACCGTGTTCGTTTGGTTGTTCAGTTCCATTGTACTCAAGCGGTTTGAGGCTGTTACCTTGTAGTCACGACCCACCGCTGCCGCACCGGGATGAGTGGCGGGGAAAGAACACCGGGCTTGGTAACCGCCGGAAATCACCTGACGCGGCAGCTTGAATTCCACATCCACCTCGCGGCAGTTCTGCACCAATGTGTCGCCAAAGTCCGATATGTTCCATGCCGTATCCATCGTTACGGAAGGGCTGTAGAAGCTGCCCTCCTCCAAAAACACGCCAGAATCAAAAACATTATCGTCCACATCAGCTACTGCCAGATGCATTTGATAATTACGGCAAGCCATAATCGTGGCCGAAGCCGTCAGTTTCACAGTGTACCCATTAAAAATCGGAGGGGAACTGTAACTGTTCTGATGATAATATTGCGAATTGGTCAGGATACAAGGTGTACCTGGATCAGAGTAAGTACCTTGTGATCCCCCATTCACCGTATTGATGGTCACCGGTGTAACCCCATTTGGCAACAGGGCCACATTCCACGTAGTATAGTCACCATGCACTGGACTAAAACCTTTTATAAAAAATCCGAACACATCGTTCTTCTGAGAACAGACATACTCCGGATACTCTTCTGAGGCGAAAACATAATTGAAGGCCACCGTGTCAGAAAAAGCCACAAAATTGAAGTCCAAGGCTGCACGGTCATAAAATGTCGTAGAGGGCAAAACAGTGGACAACATCGTATCCACTATTTGCACACCAGGGCCTGTCGAAGAGTTCGCATTCGGATATTGGCTGCTTTGCGGCACATCCGTATTGGTACCTGTCGTCATCACTATACCAGACTGAATAGGGAAATTCACGTTCCCCCTATTGAATATACCAAACTGTGTGGATGCGCCAGAGGAAGTTCCGTTGCTCAACACCACCCCGTCGCCGGCCAGATATTGTTGAATCATGGTATTCGCACTTGCTGGGGCGGCCGTCACAGTGAAGCCTTGGGCGTGTCCCAACGCCACACAGCACAAAAGCCCTATTATCCAAATAAAAGTTTTAAAATTCATCGCATATCTTTTTAGCTGTGAATATCGCCAATGGCTTCAATGGCGCGTTCGGTGCGGGCCACCACCTCATCCACCCCGATAAGTTCGATCATAGTGAAGAGTTCGGGACCGCGAGCGGCACCCACGATGGCCAAACGCAGGCTGTTCAGCACCTGCCCCATGTTCAAGCCATTGTCCTGGATGTAAGCCATCACCGCGTCGTGGGCCTGCTGCTTGTCGAAAGGCGCGAACCCCTTCAGGATGTTCAGAATGGCACGCAGGTACTCGGGCATATTCTCTTTCCAGCGTTTCTTGATGGCCTGCGGGTCGTATTCGGTCGGGGCCATGAAGAAATAGCATGCCTGCTCCCAGAAATCGGTGAGGAAGTTCAGACGGTCCTTAATCAGATCGGTAACGGCTTTCACATAATCAGGATCCGCCGTCACACCCTTCTCGCGCAAGATAGGCTCGAAATAGGGATATAGCTCATCGGCGGACTTTTGGAGTATATATTCGTGATTGAACCATTTGGCCTTGTCAAGGGAGAATTTGGCCCCCGCCTTGCTGATCTTGTCAATGGAGAAATACTCCACCAACTCATCCATGCTCATCAGTTCCTGGTCGTTGCCGGGATTCCAGCCCAGCAGGGCCAGCATGTTGACCACGGCATCCGGCAGGTATCCTGACTCGCGGTAGCCGGACGACGTCTCGCCGGATTTCGGGTCCCTCCATTGGAGGGGAAAGACCGGGAATCCGAGGCGGTCGCCGTCGCGCTTGCTGAGCTTGCCGTTGCCATCGGGCTTGAGCAGCAGCGGCAGGTGCGCGAACTGCGGCGCCTCCCACCCGAACGCCTTGTAGAGCATCACATGGAGCGGCGCCGACGGCAGCCACTCCTCGCCGCGGATCACGTGCGTGATCTTCATCGTATGGTCGTCCACAATATTGGCCAGATGGTAGGTCGGCATCCCGTCGGACTTATACAAAACCTTATCATCCAACAAATTGGAATTAATAACCACCTCACCGCGAATCAAATCATGGACATGGATGTCTAAATCAGCGGGGTATTTGAAACGCACCACGTAGGGGGCTCCGGAGGCTATCCGAGCAGCCACCTCCTCGGCGGGCAGGGAGAGCGAGTTCACCATGCCCATGCGGGTGGAGGCATCGTACTGGAAAGTCCGTTTCTGGCTTTCCGCTTCCTTGCGTTTGGCGTCAAGCTGTTCGGGCGTGTCGAAAGCGTAGTATGCCCAGCCATCGCGTATCAGCTGTTCGGCGTAGGGCTTGTACATGGCCTTACGCTCCGACTGCCGGTAGGGTCCGTACTCGCCGCCGATGCCCACGCCCTCGTCGAAAGGGATGCCGAGCCATTGGAAAGCCTCAATGATATATTCTTCGGCCCCTTCCACGAAGCGGGTCTGGTCGGTATCTTCAATTCTCAGCAAGAAAGTGCCGTTGTTTTTCTTGGCAAACAGGTAGTTGTACAACGCGGTGCGCACGCCGCCTATGTGTAACGGCCCCGTGGGACTGGGGGCAAATCGGACTCTTGGATTCATTAGCATAAGTATATTTAAAACATTACTACGAGGGTGCAAAGATACAATATTTTCAAATATCATTCCTTTTAACTTTTCCCTACCTTTTGGAATATTTTATCATCTTTTTTCGTACTTTTGCACCCTAAAAACAAAACATCATGGCACTTTTCAATTTTCAAAAACCCGAGACGCGCGAGTTCAACTACAAGCCGCGTTTCTATAAACCGGAAGAGGAAGCTTCCACAGGTAATCCCCGCCGCGACTTCGCCAACGAAATCCACCGCGAGTGGAGCAGCAAACGCCGCCACGACAAGGACAAAGGAAGCATGCCCTGGGTCACCATCATATCCATGCTCTTCTTCGCCATCGTGTTAGGATACTTGTTCTTCAAGTTCTTCTCCTGATGGCCGTTGGATTTTAGCCATTAGCTATTGGCCATTGGCTATTAGCTTTTAACTCTAAACTCTCAACTATAAACTCTAAACTCAAAACACCCCCTCATGGACATCATCAAACTGTTACCTGAATCCGTTGCCAACCAGATTGCCGCCGGCGAGGTCGTGCAGCGGCCCGCCTCCGTGGTCAAGGAGCTGCTAGAGAACGCCATCGATGCCGGTGCCACCGACATCCAGCTTATCGTCAAGGATGCCGGGCGGACACTCATCCAGGTGATTGACAACGGCAAGGGCATGTCCTTCAACGACGCACGCCTCTGCTTCGAGCGTCACGCCACCTCCAAGCTGCGCTGCGCCGACGACCTCTACCACCTGACCACCAAGGGGTTCCGTGGCGAGGCCATGGCCTCCATCGCTGCCATTGCCCACGTGGAGCTCAAGACCAAACCCGCCGAGGAACCCACCGGCACCCTGCTCCTCATCGAAGGGGCCGACATCAAGGCGCACGAGGTCATCGCCACGCAGGACGGCACTTCCGTGGCCGTGAAGAACCTCTTCTTCAACGTGCCCGCCCGCCGCAACTTCCTCAAATCCGACCATATCGAGATGACCCACATCGAAGAGGAATTCTACCGTGTGGCCCTCATCCATCACGACCTCAACTTCACCCTCTACCACAACGGAAAACTGCTGCTGCAACTGACCGCCTCCAATTTCAAACAGCGCATCATCAACACCTTCGGCAGCCACTTCAAGGACAAGCTGTACCCCGTGGAGCAGGTCACCGACTTCATGAAGATTTCCGGCTTCATCGCCAAGCCTGAAAATGCCAAGAAGAAAAAAAGCGAGCAATACCTGTTCATCAACCACCGCTTTGTACGGCACAATCTCCTCAATTACGCCGTGGAGACCGCATACAGCCAGCTCATCCCCCAAGGTTACAGACCCGCTTATTTCATTGAAATAGAAATAGATCCATCCACTATTGACGTTAATGTCAGTCCCACCAAAGTGGAAGTGAAGCTGCAAGATGAGAAATTAGTGTTCGGCTTCCTCAACTCCGCCGTGCGGAAGGCCTTGGGCACCATGTCGCTAACCCCCATGCTGGAATTCGACAAGGATCCCACGTTAGAGGCTCCCGACCGGCCTGCCGGCCACGAGTTGCGTGTCCCCTCCTTGGGCATCAACCCGAACTACAATCCCTTCGACAGTGTCCCCGCCCGTCCGAGGCACAGCGACGCAGGCAGTTTCTCCGGTGGCTCGTTCAGCAAGGGCCGCCTCAACACGGAGGGCTGGGAGGACTTCCTGAAAGGCCTCTCCACCGAAACGCCGGCGCAGCCCACGGCCACCCAGCTGACCACCGAATATGAATGTGCTTCTGCAACAGAAGATTCCGCCACGGAAAGCCAACTCCCCGAAGAGCTGGAGTTCTTCATCGCCGAAGACCGCTATATCTTCTGCAAGCTCAACGACAAAGCCGCTGTGATCCACATCGCCAACGCTCGCGAGCGCATCCTGTACGACCGCTACCTTCACGCCTTGCAGCAGACGCCCATACGGGTACAGCAGAGCCTCTTCCCGAGCACCGTCACCCTCACGCCCGCACAAACCGACCTCGCCGAATCCCTGAAAGACGATTTCCTCAAGCTCGGCTATGAGATCGAGAAGATGGACAACACCCACATCGCCGTCAACGGCACACCTAACAACGAAGATGAGGAGGGCAACGTGCAAGAGCTGATAGAGAAGGCTTTGGATGCCTTCAAGACCAACCAGTTCCTGTACAAGGCCGACAAGGAACGCAACATGGCCCTGTCGATGGCCCGGCAGAACAAAAGCCGCGGTCGCACCCCCCGGCAGCCCGAAGAGGTGCGTACCCTGCTGGAAGAGCTCTTCCGCTGCGACTGTCCCGCCACCACCCCGTCCGAAAAGAGCATCATCCACTTCATCGGCGGCAACGAACTCCAACGCCGATTCGAATAACACCGCTGTATGACACAGATACAAAACAAAATACAGGTTGAGCACATCACGTTTGGGTACGAACAGCAGCCGTTGTTCTCCGATTTGTCTGTCACATTTCAGGATAACGAATTTTGTGCCATCGTAGGGCCCAACGGTTCCGGCAAGACCACACTGCTCAAGTGCATAGACCGGCTGTTACCCTTCCGCACGGGAGACATTCTCGTCAATGGCAGTTCCATCCGCCAGCACACACCCACCGACTTAGCCAAGCTCATCTCCTACGTACCCCAAAGCCA
>JAIKYR010000039.1 GCA_024682995.1 Bacteroidales bacterium
GATAGCCTCGAAAAGGCAATTCTTTGAACAGAAAACCAAGATCCAACTGCGGCGCAACGAGATATTGCTTTTCGGCAACCGTTATGCCTACTACTATTCGTCAAAATATCAGAACAAAGTGGTCATTAATCACGAAAGCAGAACTATCCAGGCAAAACGGGACTTGTTGGATGCCAAAGTTCAGGAAAAATGGTTGAAATCGGTGGCGCGGAAGTATATCACATCGCGTGCGGAAACGCTTTCCGAGGCGTTGCTTCTGCCATACAACAAACTCTATATTCGGAGTCAGAAACGGAAATGGGGCAATTGTTCCTTAGAAAAGAACATCTCCATCAACTGGCGGCTGATCAAAGCCCCTGAATTTGTCATTGACTATGTTATCATACATGAACTATGCCATACTATCATTATGAATCATAGCGCCCAGTTTTACACTTTGCTCCGTTCCCATTGCCCCGATTGTGAACAGGCACAGGCGTGGTTGGATAGGTATGGGAATAGTTTATGAATAAAGAGAATTCAAGAGGAATTATTCTTTTCCGAAATCCTCCATTACGCCAGAGTAGGGGAGGTGCATTCCGGCCACCACTTTGTGGTGGTCTTTGATATATTGGTAAACCTGTTTGCGCGTGGCGACGGCTTTCTTCTGGTCCATGTCGTATTGGGCGCAGTATTCGGGATGCGGAATCTGCAATGCCGCCGCATGGAGCAGGTCGCCGACAATGAGTAAGGGTCCGATTTCGTATAGTGTGTGCCCAGGTGTGTGCCCTGGCGCATCAATGGTCGCAATGAAACCCAATATTGTGTCTCCGGCTGTGAAGCGGTGTACACAGTCGCCGTATGCCTTCAACATGGCTTGTGTGTTCTTGTCGCCTTGAAAACCCTTGAGTTCCTTATCGGCACAATACACCTCCGCATTCGGGAAGGATGCCTGTCCATTTGTGAGCATACCGCCGATATGGTCGCCATGGCAGTGTGTAATGCACACAGCGTCAATATCTTCAGGTTTAACATTAAGCATAACAAGTTTGTCTAACAACGCTCCGCCCCTGTCCAAACCAAGACCGCTGTCGAACAGAATATATTTGCCATTTTTTCTCAAAAGGAATCCGTTGATGGCGGATTCGGCCTCTCCGTTGGGCATCAGTTCGGCCAATATTTTTTTGTCCGCTGTCGGGAAAAGAGATGCGGACATCGTGTTTTGCTTGTCCTGAAGGGTCCAAAGGTCGAAATCATCGAAATGAAAATGATAGACACCGGCTATGATGGTGGTGTCTTTCGGCGGTTCGGGGGAGATTGGTGAGGGGGTTTTGTTTGCTGTTGGAATGACATCCGACAAAGCAGAATATCGCAAGGCAAAGAAGGAAAGCTGTTTTTTTCATGTTGTTGTTTATTTTATAGGGTGCAAAAATAAAATATTTAATCGTTAAACCGTACCTTTGCAGCCGAATTTTTCAGACATGCAAGAAGCGCAGGAATATCAGAATCAGGAACAGCTTTGGAATAGTAACTATTTGAAAATCTGGATTGCCAATTTCATGATTTTCTTCTCGTTCATGTTGCTCACCCCGCTGTTGCCCCTGTATCTGAACGAGACATTTGGTGCCGACAAGCAGATGATTGGCATTGTGCTTTCGGGATATACGCTGACGGCACTGCTGATCAGGCCTTTCAGCGGTTTTTTTGTGGATAGTTTTCCCCGAAAGATAGTACTGCTGATCTGTTATGGGATATTCGGTCTTTTGTTTGGCGGGTATCTTGTTGCCGGATCACTGCTTTTGTTTGCCATTGTGCGTACGCTGCATGGTGCTCCGTTCGGGGCGGTAACGGTGGCCAACAGCACCGTGGCCATTGATGTGCTACATCCTTCCCGTCGTGCGGAAGGTATTGGTTATTATGGGCTTAGTAACAATATCGCTTCGGCTATTGCTCCGGCATTTGCCATCTATGTGTTGAATATCACCAACAATTTCCCTTTGCTCTTCTGGATTTCTTTGGGTACGTCGGCAATTGGGTTTGCTATCAACAGCTCTTTACAGTTGGAACAGCGGGAGTTGGTAAAGGACAAGCCGAAAATTTCGCTTGACCGTTTTTTCCTTTTAAAAGGGTGGAGTCAAGGACTTACCATGATTTGTTTTGCGTTTTCATACGGCGTTTTAGCTACGTACGTGGCCATTTACGGGAAAGAAGAGTTAAATATCAGCGGAGGTTCAGCCTTGTTTTTCCTATTGCTTTCCATTGGATTGATTTTTTCGCGATTGGTGGGCAGCCGGACATTGCGGCAGGGCAAAATCACCCAAAATGCGGCTGTGGGTGTGTTGGTGTCGTTGTGTGGATATATGGTGTTTGCCGCACTGCACAATCCCATAGGCTATTATGGGGCTGCGTTCATCATTGGTTTAGGCAACGGACACATGTGGCCTGCGTATCAGACTATGTTCATCAACTTGGCCCCGCACACGCAACGAGGAACGGCCAATTCCTCTATCCTTATCAGCTGGGATATCGGAATCGGATTGGGTGTCTTGGTCGGTGGGGTGATTTCCGAGCATATAGGATACCATTGGGCCTTTTGGGCCGCTTGGCTTGTGAATCTTGTCGGTGTATCCGCTTTTTTCGCGTATGTGCGGGGTCACTATCTGAAAAACCGTCTGCGATAGAAAAGGCTATTTTACTGTACTTCCCTCTTTTACAGGTTTTTGTGGTTGCATCAGGCTGAGGCTGCCGTCGGCGTTTTCGGCCATCAGCACCATGCCGTGCGATTCCACACCCTTGATGTTCTTCGGGGCGAGGTTGATTAGCATCAGCACTTGCTTGCCGATGAGGTCCTGCGGTTCGTAATATTCCGCTATGCCGGACACGATTTCACGAGTGTCCACACCCGTGTTCACTTTCAGTTTGAGCAGTTTTTTGGTCTTTGCCACTTTTTCGGCTTCCAAAACGGTGACCACTCTCAAGTCCATTTTCTGGAAATCGTCAAAAGAGACATCTTCCTTGGCGGGAACGGCATCAGCAGCGGCAATCTCGTTGGCCTTCTTGGTGTCCTGCAACTTTTGAACCTGCCGTGCAATAGTTTCATCATCAATTTTTTCAAACAGATATTCTGCCGGATTGAGCTGACTGCCCACCTGAAGGAGGTCGGCACGGCCACCGTCTTTCCAGTTCTTGTTGTCGATGTTCAAGATATGTTGCAGTTTCTTGGCGGTGAAAGGCAGGAACGGCTCGCACAGCACGGATAAGGAAGCGCATATTTGCAAAGAAAGGTGCAGAATCGTCTTTACGGCTTCCGGATCTTCTTTTTGTTTCTTCCACGGCTCGGTGTCGGTGAGATATTTGTTGCCGATGCGGGCCAGGTTCATAAATTCCTGCAAGGCCTCGCGGAAACGGTAATGCTCAATGGAATCGCCGATAATCTTCGGAAATTCTGCCATCTTGGCCACGATATCTTTCTCATAGTCAGAATATTCGCCATGTTCGGGCACAATGCCGCCGTAGTATTTGTGCGTCAGCACCACGGTGCGGTTCACGAAGTTTCCGAAGATGGCCAGCAGCTCGTTGTTGTTGCGTGCCTGGAAGTCGGCCCAAGTGAAGTCGGCGTCCTTGGTTTCCGGTGCGATGGCGGTGAGCGTGTAGCGCAACACGTCTTGCTTGCCTGGGAAATCTTCCACATACTCGTGCGCCCATACGGCCCAGTTGCGGGAAGTGGAGATCTTGTCGCCTTCGAGGTTGAGAAATTCGTTGGCGGGCACGTTGTCGGGCAGGATGTAGGAGCCGTCGGCCTTCAACATACAGGGGAAGATGATGCAGTGGAATACGATGTTATCCTTGCCGATGAAATGCACCAGCTTGGTTTCATCGTCTTTCCACCATTTTTCCCATTCGGTTTGGTGTTCGGCGGCCCACTCCTTGGTGGCGGAGATATAGCCGATGGGAGCATCAAACCAGACATAGAGCACCTTGCCATCGGCATCGGGGAGCGGTACTTTCACACCCCAGTTGAGGTCACGGGTCACGGCGCGGGGTTGCAGACCCTGGTCGATCCATGATTTGCACTGTCCATAGACGGTGGGACGCCAGTCGTCCTTATGGCCTTTGAGAATCCACTCGCGCAGCCATGGATCGTATTGATCCAACGGAAGATACCAGTGTTTAGTCTCTTTCAGCACCGGCGTGTTGCCGCTAAGTGCCGACCGAGGATTGATGAGGTCGGTGGCGTTGAGCGACGTGCCGCACACTTCACATTGGTCGCCATAGGCGTGTTCGTTCTTGCAGTGCGGGCATGTGCCGGTGATATAACGGTCGGCAAGAAACTGATTGGCCTCTTCGTCGTAATATTGCATGGAGGTTTTCTCAATCAGCTTGCCCTCGTCGTACAGTTTCTTGAAATAGGCCGAAGCCGTCTCGTGGTGCGTGGGATTGGATGTCCTTGAATAGATATCGAACGAGATGCCGAGATCTTCGAATGACTTCTTGATGATGTTGTGATAGCGGTCCACGATATCTTGTGGACTCACGCCTTCCTTGCGGGCCTTGATGGTGATGGGTACGCCGTGCTCGTCGGAGCCGCCGATGAAGAGTACATCCTCACCGTTATTGCGCAGGTAGCGCGCGTAGATGTCGGCAGGGATATATACGCCGGCCAGGTGGCCGATATGGACGGGTCCGTTGGCGTAAGGAAGGGCGGAGGTAATCGTGTGACGGGCTATCTTTTTCATATTTAATGTTTTAAAATAATTGTCAAGAAATGAAAGACTAAAGGTCGGAAAAACGTTTCATAACCTCTTCTGCATAGGATTTGGAAATCGGTATCTTGCTGACTGCGTTGGTGTTAAAGGTTATATACAGACCGTCTTTCTCGTAATTAATCATTTTCACGTTTTGGAGGTTGACCATATAGGAGCGGTGGCATCGTACAATCGTGTTGGAGGCGATGGTTCCCTCCAGCGATTTCAAGTTGTTGCGAAGCATGGTATAACCCACGGTATCGTTATCCAAGTAATAGATATTCACATAGTTGTCATTGGCACCCAAATACAGAAGGTTGTTTCTTTTGAGAGAAATACGTGCTTTTCCGTTAGAGTCGAAGAAGGTGAGGGTGTCGTCCAAGCTGGTAATGGGTGTTTTCACCTCGGTTTTTCCCTGTTCCATCAGTTGGTTGATGGCCGCATCCTTGGAGCGCAATCCCAAAAAAAGGTAGGAAACGAGATAGGGGATGGCCAAGATTGCCGGTACAAATACCAATGATCGTTGGAAGATGACAAATGCGTCACGTCCGTCGTGCAGTACGATTTTGTTTATCAGGGTGTAAAGCATGACAATCACCAGTATTTCCGCCGCCAGCCACAGGACGTATGACAGGAGGGATAGGAGTTCCTTTTTGTTGACATAGTACATGATGATGCGGCTGATGATGAGCACAACCATTCCTCCCAATAGGGTGCTGGTGGAGTATAGGAAATTCAGTGAGTCGCTGTTTGATTTGAACCAGGTGGAATATTGGAAAGGGGTATATACGTTGACGAACACCATGGAAAAGATGAAAACGAACACCAACAGATTCACGTTGGTGCTCTTTTTCGCCAGGAATTCGGGTATTTTTTTCATCATAAAGCCCCTTTTTAATTTGGGGTGCAAAGATACTAAAATAATTTTTCACCCCTATATTTTAATTTTCACCCCATATATCGGATTTTCACCCCATTTCCTGTGCTTTCACCACTTTTTTTTTGATATGACGTGGGAAAGTTGTTTTTTTGCCAATTCATTAGAGAACCATTAATTCTAAGTAGTAACTAAAATTTTATTTCATGAGTAAAAAGCAGAAACCCTTTTCGCGCAACACACGTGATATCACGAGACTGTTTGACATTTTGACATATTATTCCGAAACTTTCCCCAACCAGACTGTTGCGCTGTCGGGCAAAACCAGCAAAGGCTGGATCTCCTATTCCCCGCAAGAATACAAAAACATTACTGACAATTTAAGTTACGCCTTCATGAAACTCGGCATCGAGCCGGGTGACAAGGTGGGCATCATTTCCAGCAACCGTCCCGAGTGGAACATGCTCGACATGGCCATCATGCAGATTGGAGCCATCACTGTGCCGGTGTATCCCACGATCAGTGAAGATGATTACAAATATATCATCAACCATTCCGAGATGAAACTCGCGGTCATCGAGGGCCATGAGGTGATGACCAAGTTCAGCAACATATTGCCTGAGACCCCGAATCTCCAGATGGTTTACACGTTCAAGGACCGCAAACGTTTCCCCTATTTCGCACAATTGGTGCAGCTGGGTGAAGAGAATCCAAATCCGGAAGAACTGAAGCGCCGGAGAGACAGTGTGTTGCCCGAGGACTGCAGCACCATCATGTACACATCGGGAACCACGGGACTGCCCAAAGGCGTCATGTTGTCCCATTATAATATTGTAAGCCAGTTGATGAATTTGCGCCAAACGCCGGCCCTCTGGTCTGATAAGGCGTTGAGTTTCCTTCCGTTGTGCCACGCCTACGAGCGTATGTTGGTGTTCTTGTACCAATATCTGGGTATGACGGTCTATTATGTGCAGAGTCTGGCCACCATCGGTGAGAACATCAAGGAGGTGCGTCCCACAATGATGTCGGCCGTGCCGCGCGTGTTGGAAAAGATGTTTGACAAGATCATGAGTGCCAAGAAGAGCATGAAACCTCTGCCGCGCAAGATTTTCACATGGGCCATGGATTTGGCACAGGAGTACAAACTGCAGGACCAGGATAGGACAGGGTGGTACAATTTCCGTCATTGGTTTGCTGATAAGTTGATTTACAGAAAGATACGAAAACAGGTCGGTGGTAATTTCGATATTGTGGTGTCGGGTGCTGCCAGCATCCAGCCCAAGTTGGCCTCCTTCTTCTCTGCTATTGGGATGCCGGTGTTTGAGGGCTATGGTGCCACGGAGACGTCGCCGGTGATTGCCGTAAGCTGCCGAGACCTCAACGGTCGTGAGGTGGGCACGGTGGGCTTCCCGTTGCCCGGTGTGGAGGTGCGCATCGCGGAAAGCGGTGAGATCCTGTGTCGCGGGCACAATGTGATGATGGGCTATTACAAGGCCCCCGAGCTCACCGCCGAGGTCATCGATGACGAAGGCTGGTATCATACTGGCGACACGGGTCGGTTCACCAAGTACGGGCAGGTGGTCATCACTGGACGTATCAAGAACCTCTTCAAGACCTCCTTCGGCAAGTATGTGAACCCGCAGATCATCGAGGAGAAATTCTGCGAATCACCGTTCATTGAGAATATGGTTGTGGTGGGCGAGAACCAGAAATTCGCTGCTGCCATCATCTCGCCCGACTTCGAATATCTGAAAACCTGGTGCCGCCAGAATAACATTCCTTGCGAAACGAACGAGGAGATGGTTGCCAATCATGAGGTGGCCAAGGCATTCGCCACGGAAATCGCCAAGTACAACCCGCTCTTCGGGGCTGCCGAGCAGATTAAAAAATTCGAGCTGGTGCCGGAAGCCTGGACGCAGAAGAACAACATCCTCACCCCCACGCTCAAGGTGAAACGTTTCATCGTGCAGCAGCAGTATAAGGACTTGATTGACAAGATATACAAATAGTGGAGATTATTTTTCAAGTTGGCCTATAGGTCTTAGAAGTCTTATAAGACTCATGACCTATAGGACAACTCTCTTGTCCTAATACTTCCATAATTCCTTCTGGCTTGGCTCGTTCTTACGGCACAATATGCGTATTGTCCTCTTTGCAATACACGAGCACCGCAATCATGGCAAACGGTGGCAAAATGCACAGCGATATACCGAACCACGCCGCGAAAGAATGGTTACGCATTTTGGCTAAAAAACCATTGAACAGTGCCCAGCCGAGATAGACCATGATGACGGCCACAAGAATTACGACATCCGAGGTTGACATAAGGAATTTTTTTTACGGGCAAAAATAATTAAATCCTCATATTGACGCACCGCTAATCCCAAAATAGAAACAATCCTCCTCCCATTTCAGCGGGTTTTGCGCCATGTATTGGACAATGTTTTGATACGATTCATCATTTCGTATGATGTGTTCGTAATAATTACGCTGCCACGGGGAGAATCCCATTTGTTTGGTCACCCCGATTTTGAATCCGCGCACCACGGAACCCACCGTTCGGGATGTGTCACAGGGACGGGATTGCGGGGTCCGTAGGGGCGAATAATTATTCGCTCCTACGGTTTATAATCGTCCGCAAACGAAATCCTGATAGTTATCAGGAGAGATTACCGCAAAGGTATGGTTGGGATAATTTTTTGAAAAGGATTCTGTCAGGCGGGGTTTTTTATGGCTGCTCCATTTAAATTCATACGCGTGGAGGGTGCCATCGTAATCCTCTATATAGTCCACCTCCTGATGTTGTTGCGTGCGCCAGAAATAGCTTTTCCCGTAAAAGGAACTATAAGCGTTGTGCTTCATCCGTTCACTGACAACGTAATTCTCCCACAGTGCTCCTGTGTCAGAGCGTAGCGACAAATCCTTGTAGTCGCCAATGATGGCATTGCGGACGCCATTGTCACAAAAGTATATTTTGCGACTTTTTTTTAGTTCAGTGCGCATATTGCGGCTGAAAGAACGCAAATGGAACAGCACATACGATTTTTCCAGCAAGTCGATGTATCGTTGGACGGTGATGGAGGTGAGGCCCAGCATACGTCCCAATTCGTTAAAAGAGACCTCGCTGCCAATCTGCAATGCCACAGCCTGAAGCAGTTGCTCTATGATTTCCGGTTTGCGAACATCCTGGAAAGAAAAGATGTCCTTATACAAGTAGCTGTTCACCAAATTGGTAAGTGTCAGTTTCTCTTCGCCGGGTGAATTCACCACTTCCGGGTATGATCCATAAATCATTCTTCTTTCCAACATTCTCCGTTCTTCAGACGCGCCAAACTCCTGAATCAGCTCCTCGGCGGAAAACATATACATCACGTACTCATATTTTCGGCCTGTCAGAGGCTCATTAATGGAATTTGATAGTCCTATCGCCGATGATCCGGTGACAACCACCTGTTTCTCTGGAAAATTATCCACCAGCAATTTCAGCGTAACACCAATATTGGGTACTCTTTGAGCTTCGTCTATCAGAATCATATTTGCAGTAGTGATTTCAGCTCCGAGTTCCGAGGAGGTCGGATTATTCAGTTTACTTCGAATGTCTGGTTCATCGCAGTTCCAGAAAAGCACGTTGCCATCCATATTCTCGCGCAACATTCGGAGAAGGGTGGTTTTGCCCACTTGCCTTGGCCCGACCACAAGTATCACCTTGTTTTTGTATAATATTCTGTCAATCTGCTCTTTAAGTTTCCTTTTTATCATATTGCGGGGTTGTTTTTATAGAGTTGCAAAGATAGAATTTTTTATTGTAATAAAAAATTATTATAAAGATTTTTCAGTACAATAAAGAAAATACAAGTCTTTCTTGTTTTTGAGCATTTTCCCATACATAAAACCCGGGCGCCGACCGCGATGGGTCAACGCCCGGGTTGGGGATTGTAGAGATGCGCCATGGCGCGTCTCTACAGGGTTTTGTACACATGGAATGTGTACCTCCTATTTCCCTTCGCTCAACTTCTTATACCCTTCGTATCTCAGTTTCGCGAACTGCTCGGTCTTGGCGAACAACTCCTTGGCTTCGGCCGGGCTCTTTGCTGTCGAGGTCACTTCATCATCCGTTCCAACTTCGTTTTCCACTTCTCCCAGTGAGGCATCTCTTTGATGAGTCCACTTTTTGGAGCTGGTATATGAAGAGAAAAAAAGTGAGGATTTGGAATATTTAGCAGCAATAAATTGTGAGATTTTGGAATATGTGTTTTGGAATAAAGCCAACCGCCACATCAAATTTTCGCCAAATGGGTGAATGAGACAGAAAATGTTTAAAAAACGCTACTGAGAAGGTCTCCTATGCAGCTGGCGGGTGTTTGTGACACAATAAAGAAAAAAATACAAATCAGGTCACCTCATCATCCATTCTAATTTCGTTTTCCACTTCTCCCAGTGGGGCATCTCCTTGGTTAGCAATGCATAAAACTCTTTGGTGTGATTTTGATGTACCAAATGACAAAGTTCATGGGTAATGACGTGTTCAATTGGAGCTGTATAGTGAATGTCTTATCTCAAAGAGGACAAATATTTTAGGGTGCATAGTGAAAGAATAAGAAATATTTTTATTTTTGTCCCTTGTTTTACACAAAATAAGAGGAATAAGGAGGGGTTGACACATTTTCGTGTCAGGAGAAACCATTATGATTATAGACAACAAGATACTTGACAGTTTGACCGCCCAGGCCAAGGCATCGCCCCGGCTGCGGATGAATCTGAACTTTCATCAGAGTCTGGATGAGAAGTGCCACCGTTTTCTGAATGCCGTGGAACCGGGTGCCAACATCCCCGT
>JAIKYR010000087.1 GCA_024682995.1 Bacteroidales bacterium
GCCGTGACCAGTGCTCTTGTGACGGTGAACCCGAATCCCCAGATATCCATCACAGGCAATACCACAATCTGTGCGGGAAGCAGCACGACGCTTACGGCAACAGGTGCCTCTAATTACATTTGGAACACAGGTAGCCAGTCGGCATCCCTGCAGGTGAATGCTTTCGGTATGTACAGCGTGACCGGCACATCATCAGAGGGCTGCGCAGGTAGTGCCGATGTGGTGGTGCTGGTGTTGCCACAGCCGTCCATCACTATCGTAGGCGACACAAACATCTGCCAGGGCGAAAGCACCACGCTGGTGGCTCAGGGCGGTGTGTCGTATATCTGGATCACTGGTAGTACGGACTCCACATTGCAGGTGAACACGGCTGGAAACATTCTGGTGATGGGCTTCAGTGAGTCGGGCTGCTATGCAACGGCAAGTGTCTCCATCCATGTCTGGAATCCGGATGTGTCGGAAGAGACCGTGTCGGTGTCCGACAGCTGCTATATCTGGAATGGTGAATCCTATTGTCAGTCGGGCGATTATGTCCAGACATTGCAGAATATCCACGGCTGCGATTCCGTGGTGACACTGCACCTGACGGTGTCCGTGGGCATAGACTCCTATGGCGATGACTATTCCATTCGGGCCTATCCGAACCCCACAAGCAGCATCATCACCCTTGAAGTCGATAATCCGATGCTTGAACTTACAGAAGCAACACTATACAATGCGATGGGGCAGCAGATCCGCATGAACCGCTGGGGTGCGGGCGACCAGTTGCACCAGATTGACATGTCGGATTTGGGCCATGGAATGTATTTTGTCAGACTGTATAGCCACGGCCATTATATCGGTTTTGTGAAAGTGGTGAAACAATAATGGATTTTTTTATACTTTTGTACTCGTTTTTTTTGAAATATTCTAAACCCAATAAATTATGAGAAAAATCACCGCTATGGTAATCGCATTCGGCTGTTTAGCCTTGGTTACAACCTCCTGCAAGGAGAAGAAATCTACTAATTCCCAAGAGGAATCCAAAAGCGAAATGCAACAAAAAGTGGAGGAGTATGCCTACTTCGACCTCACCGCCGACCTCTCGAAACTTTCCGAGAGCGAACGCAAACTGCTGCCCATTTTCTTCGAAATCGGACAGATTATGGATGATCTTTTTTGGGAACAGACCTTCGGCGACAAAACCCTTTTGGACACCATCTCCGACCCGTGGGTGAAGGAGTTCGCCCTCATTAACTACGGTCCGTGGGACCGTCTGGATGCTGAGAAACCCTTCGTGAGCGGCTACGGTCCGCGTCCTGCCACGGCTAACTACTACCCGCAGGATATCACGCGGACTGAGTTTGACGCCTTCGCCGACCCGCTCAAGTCCTCCCACTATACGATCCTTACCCGTGACGAGAACGGCAATCTCAAAACCGTGGGCTACTATGAAGCCTACAAGGAGAAACTTGACCGCGTGTGCGAACTGTTGGACCAGGCTATCGAGATTACCGACAACCCTTCCATGAAGAAGTATCTCGTTGAACGCAAGAAATCACTGCAGACCAACGACTATTTCCCCAGCGACATGGCATGGATGGACCTGCGCAATTCCAATATTGACTTCGTGTTCGGCCCCATTGAGAACTATGATGATGCCTTCAACTCTGTGAAGACCTCTTGGGAGGCCTTCGTGCTGGTGAAGGACGTGGATGCCAGTACCAAGCTGGCCAAGTTCGTGCAGATGCTGCCCCAGTTGCAGAAAGAACTGCCCTGCGACCCCGCACACAAGAACTACGTGCCCGGCACCTCCAGCGACATGAACCTCTATGACGTGGTCTTCTACGGCGGCGATTGCAACGCCGGTGGCAAGACCATCGCCATCAATCTGCCCAACGACGACAGGGTACAGGCCAAGAAGGGATCCCGTCGCTTCCAGCTGCGTAATGCCATGCAGGCCAAATTCGACAAGATTATGAAACCCATCGGTGAAATGATCATCGAGCCGTCAGAACAGTCCAACATCAACTTCGACGCTTTCTTCTGGAATGTGACGTTCCATGAGGTGGCCCACGGTCTGGGTGTGAAGCAGACCATCAACGGCAAGGGCAGCGTGGACGAGGCTATGCAGACCGAAAACTCCAGCTGGGAAGAGGCTAAGGCCGACATCATAGGATTGAATCTCGTTTGCAACCTCATTGAAAAGGGCGAGATCTCTGACATTACCGTTGAGGAGGCTATTACTACTTATATTGTAGGCTTGCTGCGCAGCGTTCGTTTTGGCGCATCGGAGGCACACGGCATTGCCAACATGATGTGCTACAATTACATGTTCGAAAACGGTGCCTTCACACGCAACGGCAACGGCACGTATCACATCAATTACGAGAAGGCCCGCAAGGCAATAGAGGGTTGGATTGCCCTGATCCTCAAGACGCAGGCTACAGGCGACTTCGCCTTTGCCTCGCAGTACAGCAAAGACCATGGCACCATCGGCCCCGAACTCCAGAAAGACCTCGACCGCATCAACAAGGCCGGTATCCCGCGCGATATCCGCTTCCGTCAGGGACTGGATGTGTTGGGAGTGAAATAACGAAGTTTTTATGGAAAGATATGCCACAGTCTGCTGGCAGTAGAGAGTGGTAAAACAAAAAAAGAGACGCGAAATCCGCGTCTCTTTTTTTGTTTCTCAACTTCTAAGATTTTACGTCTTATATCTAACCACTGTGAATTCTTACTCCAGATAGCTTCCTTTCCCGAACAGTTTCTTCGCATATGGGGTGAGTTCGGTGTGTTTGGAGAGCCAGAAGATGGGCATCACCACCGACGGCAGTCCGCAAGCGTAGGGCGCGATGTCGTACTGCTGATATACTAACGTGATGGTGCTTCGTGTGCTGTCGATGAAGAAATTGCCCGTCACCGGAAACTTCTCCGCATTCCGGTATTCGTCAAACAGACACTCCTGCACATCTTTGTTGACCACCAGATCTTCGATGGCTCGCACTATGATTTCGCCCAGTTTGGAGGTGTCCACCAGGTCGTTGAGATGCACCACACGTTTGGTCTTGCGGTCGTAGGTGAGGTATTCAACGATATAGGAGCCATGCGCGGCGCCGGCCAGGAACATCTCGGTCGTGTTGATGAAGGTGACGAGGTTCTCGTTTTTCTCAATGCTGTTGTTCAGGTGGGCGTAGGTGTAGGGGGATTGTCCTGAGACGCTGTCCACCATTTTTGCCTCTAGCGCTTTGGTGTCCTCAAAAAGCCATAGATTGTTAAGCCAGCGTTGCGCTGCTTCGTTTGCGGAATGGGCGGTGCTGTCGCCGAAGACTTGCTGGATAAGCTCCTTTTCGGCTTCCTTGCTGATCATACCTTTCGTGGGCCATACCAGCGTGTAGCTGTTCTCCACTCCGAAAGGATTGAGATCCTCGGGCAGGTAAGGATCGTTGGTTTTGACATAAAAACTGCGTTTCCCTTCCATGTTTGACGTGGTGAACGGGGCGTTTTTCTTGTTGCATCCAGTTAAAACAATGATAGTTAGAATCAATGTGAGGAATAAAGTCCTTTTCATTTTGGTAATGGGTTTAATGATGTGCAAAAGTACGATTTTTGGATGAGTGTCGGGGGCGTAAATTTTGTATCTTTGCTCCCCGCAATCCCAAGGATTGTATTTGTTTGCAATATAATGTATAACAGATGAATAAGTCTTTACCTGTTCATATAAAAAAAGGACTGGATGTGAAATTGGACGGCATGGCGGAGCTTCGTACGTTGGACTTCCCCGATGCGCTGTCGTACTATATCCGTCCGTCGGATTTCCGCTGGCTGACACCTCGTCTGTTAGTTGCGGAGAACGATATGGTGGAGGTGGGGACTCCTTTGTTTGCCGACAAACAGGACGAACGGGTGGTGATTGTGTCGCCCGTTAAAGGTTGCGTTCGGCAAATAGTGCGTGGCGAGAAACGCGCTATCCGTGCGATTGTTATTGAATCCGAAACGGAAGCCGCCACCGGCCGTTCCGTGGATGTGCAGATGCCATCCAATAGTCAGGAAATAAGGACTTTGATGCTGCAATACGGCCTTTGGCCGATGCTTCTCCAACGTCCGTTTTCCGTAATCCCCAATCCCGATAGTCAGCCTAAGGCTGTCTTTATCTCCTGCTTCGATTCCGCTCCCTTGGCCCCTGATTATAATTGTTTGATGGAGGGCAAGGAGACTTTTTTTTATAAAGGATTGGAAATCATCCGGATGATATCCGGTGATGTGCCCGTGCATTTATGTATGCGTGCGGGCGCGGACAACTCCCTTTTTGAACAGTGTGAGGACATACAACTTCATTATTTCCAGGGACCTCATCCGGCGGGCAATGTGGGTACGCAGATTCATTATACAGACCCGATAAGAAAGGGTGAATCCATCTGGTACATAGATCCGCAGGATGTCGCCATTATCGGACGTTTCTTTGCGGAACGTATGCTTTCGTTTGAGAAAATGTATGCCCTGACAGGCCCTGTCGCTACGACAACAGGCTATTTTACAGCAATCTGCGGCGCTAATCTCTCTAATCTCTTTAAACAGGATTGGGGTAGGGAAGAGCTTCGTTTTATCAGCGGAAATGTGCTGACGGGGGAGAAGATGGTTGATTTTCCAACTGTTCGTTTTTATGACCGTCAGGTGACGGTTATCAGGGAAGGCGGACGGCGCGAATGGCTCGGCTGGCTGTTGCCCGGTTTGAAAAAGTGGAGTTTCTCACACACGTTCCTGTCGTGGCTCACGCCTAATCGGTCGTATCCTCATAACACATCCCTGCACGGCGGGCGGCGCGCTTTTATGATGACCGATGTCTATGACAAGGTCTTTCCGTTCGATATTCTTCCGTTACCTTTGCTTAAAGCCTGTTATATCAAAGATATAGAACAGATGGAGGCGTTGGGGATCTATGAGGTGGATGATGAGGATTTCGCCCTCTGCGAGGTGGTTTGTCCTTCCAAGATGGAATGTCAGCAAATCGTGAGAGATGCTTTGTTTGAATTGTATAAAAATGTGTAAATGAAATTGTTGGTATTACTATAGAAATAACGAATGAGGAAACATAACGCTCTGCTTGATGCCATTGACACCTTCCTGCGCACGCCATCGACCGTGACGGCGTCGGGTAGTCACATTCGTGACTGCGTGGATATGAAGCGCATCATGATTACGGTGATGATTGCGTTGTGTCCGGCACTGTTTTTCGGGATGTGGAATGTTGGCTATCAGCATTTTATCGCGATTGGTGCCCCGACGGCCTTATGGTCCTGTTTCTGGTACGGTTTCCTGAAATGGCTGCCATTGGTGGTGGTAACCTACGCCAGCGGGTTGTTGGTGGAGGTGCTCTTCGCGCAATGGCGCGGGCACGAGGTGGCGGAAGGCTTCTTCGTGACGGGTTTCCTTATCCCGATGATCATGCCGCCCGACGTGCCGCTGTGGATAGTGGCGGTGGCCACCGCCTTTGCGGTGCTCTTCGGCAAGGAGGTGTTCGGCGGCACGGGCTTTAACTTCCTGAACCCTGCATTGTTGGCCCGCGCATTCGTTTTTTTCGCCTACCCGTCGGTCATCTCCGGCGACAAAGTGTGGATTTCCGGCGCAGACGCGGTTACTGGTGCTACGCCTCTCGCTATGGTCATGAACGGTCATCCCGAGGCGATGCCTTCCACGTGGGAACTGTTTGTGGGCACCATTCCCGGCTGTATTGGTGAGACCTGCAAAATCGCCATCCTCCTTGGGGCAGCCATCCTTCTGTTCACGCAGGTGGCCGACTGGCGCATCATGCTCTCCGTGCTCGTGGGTGGGTATGCGACGGCATTCCTGTGCCATGTGTCCGGTCTTTGTCCGGTGCCGGGTTATCAGCAGTTGCTCATGGGCGGCTTCCTCTTCGGTGCGGTCTTCATGGCCACGGATCCCGTGACGGCGGCGCATACGCGTGAGGGCAAATATGTGTTCGGATTGTTGGTCGGTATCCTCGCTATCCTCATCCGACTGCTCAACAAAGGCTATCCTGAAGGCATGATGCTCGCTATCCTGTTGATGAATATCTTCGCCCCGCTCATCGACTACTGCGTGGTGCAAGCCCATATCCGCCGCCGTGAAAAACGATTGTCCCAACCTAAAACCGCTGCACGATGAAGAATTTTAGCAATACATATATCTTTCTGTACATCAGTGCGTTGGTGATTTTTGTTGCAGTGGTGCTTTCGGTGGTTTCCATTGGATTGAAACCCTTGCGCGAGGCTAATGTGAAGGCAGAGAAATGCCAACAGATTCTCCATGCGGCAGGCTATCATGATGTGGAACGGAAACAATCTGTGGAACTGTTTTCCAAAGTGGCTGAAAAGATGCAGAAGGCTGATAATGAAGAGGTTTATCGTATCCGTTGTGCTGATGGTGCGGATGGATATGCTGTTCGCCTTGATGGCAAAGGCCTTTGGGGGCCGATTTGGGGCTATGCAGTGCTCTCCGGAGATGGTACCACCCTCAAGGGCGTAGCCTTCGACCATAAATCCGAAACCCCGGGCCTGGGCGCGAAAATCACAGAAGAAGCCTTCTTGAAAGCCTTTGAAGGGAAGAAATTATACGATAAGGATGGTAAGTTTGTGTCGGTTAGGGTTTTGAAAGCGGGAACGGCAAGCGAGATCGCCAACGAGAACCGCGTGGACGCCATCTCCGGTGCCACGCTCACCTCCAAAGGGGTGGATGCGATGTTTTCTAATGATTTGCTTAATATAAAAGATTAATGCCATGAAAAAATATCTCGGACCATTAAGCAAAGACAATCCCGTATTGGTGCAGACGTTGGGCGTGTGCTCCGCGCTGGCGGTTACCGCGCAGATGAAGCCCGCCGTAGTCATGGCCCTGTCCGTGACGGTGGTGTGCGCCTGCTCCAACCTTATCATCTCGCTGATGCGCAATACGATACCGCCGCGTGTGCGTATCATTGTCCAGTTGCTCGTCGTCTCTTTCTTTGTCATTCTGGTGGACCAGGTGTTGCAAGCCCTGTTGTACGATGTGAGCAAGATGCTCTCGGTGTTTGTGGGTCTGATTATTACCAACTGCATCATTATGGGCCGCTTGGAAGCCTTTGCCTTGTCGCACAAGCCGTTACCATCTCTTGTTGACGGCGTGATGAACGGTCTCGGCTATGGGCTGGTGCTCGTCGTGGTGGCTTTCTTCCGCGAGTTGCTTGGCTCCGGTACCCTTTGGAACCATCCCGTTGTGCCGGCCTCGTGGTATGCCGCCGGCTACATGAACAATGGCCTCATGATTCTGCCGCCGATGGCACTCATCCTCGTGGGCGTGCTGATTTGGGCGAAAGGAGAGACTAGAAGTTCATGATGTTTATAATGTATTAAAGTGTGAAAGTAATAAAGTTCATTGTTCAAAATAATGTCTGACATCTTCAACATATTCGTCCGTTCGGTTTTCATCGACAACATGGTTTTCGCCTATTTCCTGGGCATGTGCTCGTATTTGGCGGTGTCGAAGGAGGTGAAGACCGCTTTTGGATTGGGATTGGCGGTAAGTTTTGTGCTGGCGATTACGGTGCCGGTCAACTATCTGTTGGACAAATACCTGCTTCGGGCGGGAGCATTGGCTTGGCTGGGCGAGCGGTTCGCCACCATCGACCTCTCTTTCCTCAGTCTGATTCTCTTCATTGCAGTCATTGCCGGCATCGTGCAGTTGTTGGAGATGGTGCTGGAGCGTTATCTGCCGGCCTTGTATATGGCGTTGGGCATTTTCCTGCCGCTTATTGCAGTCAACTGCGCCATCCTCGGCGGCTCGTTGTTCATGCAGGAGCGGAATTTCCCCACGGTGATACACAGTTTCTCGTACGCCATCGGCTCCGGCCTCGGCTGGCTGCTGGCCATCGTGGCCTTCGCCGCCATTCGCGAACGACTGAAATATTCCAATATCCCCGAGCCCTTGCGCGGGAACGGCATCGCATACATTATCACCGGCCTTCTGGGCATCGGCTTTATGGCATTTTTAGGCATATGATCTGCCCCTATTCCCCTCCTGTGGAGGGGTGTCCGTAAGACGGGGTGGTGTTTGAACGATGAATTATTATGATGAATTAATACAATGAAAATAGTGACCATTCTTGCGGCTGTACTGGTTTTCCTGCTCATCCTCTGGATGTTGGTGGCGGTGCTGCTGTATGCCCGCCGGAAGATGATCCCCGAAGGCAAGGTAAAGATCACCATCAACGGTGAGCGTGAGGTCCAACATGAACGCGGCTGTTCCCTGTTGCAGGCCCTTTCCGACGAGAAGGTGTTTGTGCCGTCGGCGTGCGGCGGTGGCGGCTCTTGCGGCACCTGCCGCGGCAAGGTGCTTTCCGGCGGCGGCCAGATTCTGCCCACAGAGAAAGCTCACATCACGCGCAAGCAGGCCGAGGAACATTACCGCCTCTTCTGCCAGGTGAAGGTGCGCGAGGATATGGAAATCGAGATTCCTAAGGAGTTTTTCGGTATTAAAAAGTGGAAATGTATGGTGGTCTCCAACCACAACGTGGCCACTTTCATCAAAGAGCTTGTTCTGCAACTCCCTGAGGGCGAGACGATGGATTTCAAGTCGGGAGGCTATGTGCAGCTGGACATCCCCGCCTGCACGGTGGCGTTTTCCGATATGGACATCGAAGACCCGTTCCGTGCCGACTGGCAGAAGATGGGCTTGTTTGATTTGAAGATGAAAAACAGCAGTGCCACGGTGCGTGCCTATTCCATGGCCAGCTATCCCGCCGAAAACCGTCTGGTGAAGCTGAACGTGCGTATCGCCACTCCTCCGTTCAACCGCAAGAAGGGTAGGATGGAGAAGGTGAACCCCGGCATCGCCTCCTCATACGTCTATAGCCTCAAGCCCGGCGACGAGGTGATGGTGTCGGGCCCCTACGGCGAGTTCTTCGTGGAGGACACCGACCGCGAGATGATGTTCATCGGCGGCGGCGCAGGCATGGCGCCCATGCGCTCGCATATCTTCGACCAGTTCAAGACGAAACACACCACCCGCAAGACCACCTTCTGGTATGGCGGACGGTCGCGCAAGGAACTGTTCTATATGGATGAGTTTGAGAGGATTGCGGCGGAGAATGAGAATTTTTCCTTTCATGTGGCCCTCTCCGATGCGCTGCCTGAGGACCACTGGACCGGCCATACGGGTTTTATCCATGACGTGATTTTGGAAAACTATCTGAAAGATCATCCCAACCCGGAGGATATTGAGTATTACATCTGCGGCCCGCCTTTGATGCTGCAGGCCGTGTTGCGGATGCTGGACAGCCTGGGCGTACCTGCCGACATGATCCATTACGACGATTTCGGCGGGTGATGTTGGGGAAAACTTTGTCAATTGCCTAATTCCTCACTCTCTTCATCGATGACATCTATGGTGATTTTAATGAGGTGTCGATATAAAATTTGTTATCCTGCACCATAAATACTCCCAAAATATTACGAGAAAACAAATGTGGATATATGCCTTCGTCGTCAAACGATTGGACTTGAAGCTGTGTCCTGTCTCTGCTTTGTACAGAAACCATATTTTTGATGTTCGTAACACCCCGTTATTTGGCTTTCTTGACCCACTTCGACAGGGAGGCCTTGGTCTGCTTCAGCTTGGCGATGGTGGCGGCGTCCTTACCCCCATCCTGATTCTCCAGAATCGACAGCCAATTGGTGATCACGGCGTTGTAGAGGGCAGCCACATCCATGGGGTCGGAGGCTTTTTCGGCGTAACTTACGGCAGCCTGATAGCTCTCCTTGGCCAGCGTTGAGTTGTTCATGTCTTCGGCGATAAGCCCCTTGACATAGTAGTTGCGGATAATCTCAAATTCGGTTTCGGCTGCGTATTTGTCATTGTAAAGTCCTAACAGCAAGTTGTTGGATTTGTCCAATTGTCCCAAGGCGATGCTGTTCCAGTCCGTCTGAGTGCAGAGGATGGCGTTTCGGTAGTATTGCAGGGCAAGCTGGTAGGTCTGGTCGGCATCGCCCTCTTTGCGCAGGCGCTCCATGATCCGGATCAGCGTGTCACTGGCATCCAGGGCTTTGCCATACCACTCCTGGCTCAAACCCTCTTCGTCCTCGTATTGCTCAGCCATGGCGGAGTTGCATTCGATCAGGGCCTTGTATATGTCGGTCTCATTGGCCAGACATTTTCTGAATGCGGTGTCTCGGTACATCTCCGCATTGAGTTTCAGGCATTTGTTATAGATGTCAATGGATTGTTGTGTGGAATCCACGGCTTGGTAGGCTTGGGCTAACTGGAAGTTCCGTTGCAGATAGGGCAGAGTTAGTCCGGTTATGGGCAGGATGCGTTCGTAGTCGGTCACGATGTTCCGGTTATACAGCAGGTCCTCTTCGTCTGGGATGTTGTAATGGAGGTATTTTCCCGTGTATTCAATGCTCTTTTTGACATAAAAGGTGTCGTATTCGGCAAATTTGTGATAGTAGTCGGCGAATCCGCGCAGGTTGTTGACATATTTGACGCTGTCTTTCTTATTCCAATAATAATCCTCCATGATGGACTTGGCCTGCACATAACGCTGCAGTGGCCGGTTAATAGGATAGGATTCGTAGTATCGGACGGACTGTTCTGTCAGCGGGTAGATATTCTTTACGTTACCCTGCTTATATTGGCGGATAGCTTTCGCAAAGTACATTTCGCCTAAAGAGTGGTAGGCACTGGAGTCGCCCATCTGGATGGCCTTGCGGAAGAGTTTCTCCGCCTGCTTGTAGCTTTTTTCGGCGGATTTTACATCGCCATTCTCGTTCCAAAGGTCTCCTTCGTAGTAGCTTACATTCCCTTTTATCCCTGTGTATGATGCGGCTTGGTCTGCGGGAATCTGATTCTCGTAGCTCAGCACTTTGTGGTAGGTGTTCAGCGCTTCCTCGAACTTCCCTTGGTAGAGGTAAGCGTCGCCCATTTGCAGGTAGTTGTGCAGGAAGGGTTTCCATTGTGTGGGGTCTTGAGCGATGGCCTTCTGGAAATATTCGTTGGCTTGCTCGTAGTAGCCGATAGCAGTGGCATATTGCTGCTGATGGTAATACGTTTCAGCCTGGTCGTTTAGGAACAGGGCTTTCTGCACTTCAAAGGATTTTCCCGCCTTTTTGGCCGTCTGGCGCAATAACTCGTCAACGAAAAGATGTGCATCGGCAGCTAACTGGTTATACTGTTGTTGTTTTGCGGCCTCGTCAATGGCTGAGACGAAGGAGAGGTATGTGCTGGTGAAAATGTCCGGATACAGCGAGTTGATGGCAGAATAGGTCTCTTTGAATTTGCGGAAGGAGGTTCGTATGTCGCTTTCGCCGGGATCGTTGCTCATGTCAAAGCCTAGCAGGCGCGACTTGGTCACCATGTTCTCCACGGTGAACATCTCGGGGTATTTGACCGCCAGAATCTCGTTGATGACAGAGAAGTCGCGGAGTGCTGCCTCCAACAGCGAATCATTTTCTTCGCCCATGGAGAGCGCATCAATATAATCATTGGTCCTGGCGGCATATTGCAGTTGCATGAACAGGTTGTCCGGCAGAAGCGTATAGTTCTCCTTTGCAGCTTGGCGTATAGCGGTGGTCATCGCCAGCAGGGTGGAGTCCATTTTGTGTGAAAAACCGAAGCTCATAAATTCCCCGATGAAGGAATAGGTCCAGATTAAATTCTGGTTTTTTGCGATGATGTCGTTTTTTTCGTCGGAAAGATATTGGTTGTATAACAGCAACGTGCTGTCCATCATGAGGTTGGCGTTGGTTGTGTCGGTCAGATACTCGTACATGAGCATCATTGATCGGTATTGCCAGGCCAGGTCGTCCAGCATGTCGGTGCTCGGATATTTGCGGTAGTTGTCCTGAAAGATGCGGGTGTTTTGGGCCATGATGAGTTGGAGCGAGTCGTTGTCTTTGTTATAATATTGGTTGGGGGAAGGATGGTAGGCGTATTCCACCGACGGCAGGTGGAGATTGTCTTTCTCCTTTTGGACGATGGCGTAAGCTTTGTCATATTGTTCGTCTTCAAGCAGGGCGAAGATGTAGTTGGGAGTGGAATTGATGGAATAGTGTTGCTCATGGAGGATTTTGTTGTAGTCCAGTGTCGGCTGCGTATCTTCGGTGGCGAGGTTCAAGTCGCGCAAGGTCAGGTAGTAGGCTATGCGCTGCAGGTTGTTTTTGCTGTTGTCTTCGGATTTGATTTGGGCTTTGGCGGCGGCCACGGCACGGTCCACGTCCCCGCTGCGGAGTATTTCCGGGATTTCCCCTTGGGTGCCTTTATCATAGGAATACAAATGGATGGTGGATTTTGCATCGGTATGGACATCTGACACAAATTTGCTATAGGTTGATGTGCAGAAATTGATGATGCTATGTGCGTAGGCCTCGTCGCGCTCGGGATGGAGCCGCAGCGAGTCATTGTAGG
The DNA here is from genome assembly GCA_024682995.1 of Bacteroidales bacterium. GTDB lineage: Bacteria > Bacteroidota > Bacteroidia > Bacteroidales > WCHB1-69 > F23-D06. Next base: position 12,415 of record JAIKYR010000087.1, read on the forward strand.
CGAGCAGCTGCCGGGAGTGTGTCGGGAAGGAGAAGTTGAAATACCGCGTGAAGAGGTCCAACTCCTCGGCGCGGAGGTCAGCGGTCTTTATCATGTAAAGCCTCAGCGTGTCGTTGCTCTGGAAATACTGATACTGCGACGAGGGTGTCCGTCCAAGATATTGGTATTGGTCCAGATACCAAGCCTCTCGAGGCAGATAGTCGCCCTTGCGTTCCTTCGGCAAGTTGAGCACGGCCACGCCCTTGGCATTGGTGGTGATGGCCTGCCCGAGAATGGTGGCGGAGGCACCGGCGAGGGGCTTGTTGGAGGGATACTCAAGGATTTTGTAAATCTGCCGCACCTGCTGCGCGGAGGCGACAACGGCGAAAACGGTCAGCAGAAGGGTGAAAAACGTGGAAATCGATTTTTTCATGATGCGGTGTTTTTGGTTGTTGAATAATGTGTTCAATTGAACCCGACAAAGATACAAAAAAAAGATTTACGAATGATGTGTCGCGCCCAGTGCCGGCAAATTATAGAGGAGGTGAGAGGCTACAAAAGGTTTGACGACCTTTGTCTTTCGCCGTGGACATCATGGCCGAAGTTGTGTGTTTCCGCTTGTGTAAAATATTTCCCACCGCATCTTAAACCTTTCAACTCTTTTTGTATCTTTGCCGCCCTGTTTTTAACCCTATTTTATTATTCTAAAAAATTAAAAATTTTATGGAACAACAAGATCTTCTTCCTCAAGAGAATGCTGAAATGCAGAATCAAGAGATGAACTCTGGCGCTTCCCTGGAAGCCCAAACCCCTACGACTCAAGAATCTTCCGCACCTGCAGAGGAAACTGAAACGTTGAACACTGAAACGCCCGCCGAAGAGCCTGTGGCAGAAGAAACTCCCGCTGAAGAACCCGTGGCCAAGGAGCCTGTGGTGGAGGAAACTCCTGCCGAAGAGCCGGTAGCAGCGGAAGCTCCTGCCGCCGAAGAGCCCGCCGCTCAGACTGCCGAGGAGATGGTGGCCGAGATGGACCAGCAGCAAGCCACTGCCGAACCGGAAACGGAAACCGAAGAACCCGAAGTCGAAGAGACTTTGGAACAGGTGGAGGCTGAATACGCAGACTTCGACTTGGTAAAATGCGTGGCCGAATTGGAACGCCTGGTCGCCGAGCCCAACTTCAACCTCATCAAACAGCGTGTAGGTGTGCTGCGCAGCAAGACGCTGGACTTCCTGCGTGAGCGGAGACGCGCCGCCATGGCCGCCTTCAATGCCGCCAAAGCCGCAGCCGAAGCCGCCAAGGCCGAGAATCCCGACGCCCAGGTGGAAGAGGTGGAAGCCCCGAATAATGAACCTGATGAACTGGAAACGCGCTTCAATGCCGCCTTCCAAAAATATAAAGATGCCAAGGCCCGCTTTATTGAGGCTTTGGAAGAACAGAAACAGAAAAACCTGGAAGCCAAAAACCGTATCATCGAAGGCTTGAAAAACCTGATTGAGACGGAATCCAACCTGAAGAACCTTAATGACAAGTTCAAGGAGTTCCAGGAGGAGTGGCGCAACATCGGCCCCGTGCCGCAAGCCGAGTCCACCAACCTGTGGCAGAACTACCATTTCTATGTCGAGAAGTTCTTCGACATCATCCGCCTCAACAAAGAGGCCCGTGAGATGGACTACAAAAAGAATCTGGAAAGCAAGTTGGGTCTTTGTGAGCAGGCAGAATCCCTGCTGCTGGTCGATTCCATCAAGGATTCTTTCAAGGAACTCCAAAACCTCCACGAGCAGTGGAAGGAAATCGGGCCCGTTCCTGAAGACAAGAAAGAAGAGGTCTGGGAACGCTTCAAAGCCGCCTCTGACCAGATCAATGCCCGTCGTAAAGAGTACTACGACAAGCTCTTTGCCGAAGAGCAGAACAACTACAATGCCAAGGTTGTGCTGTGTGAGCAGGCCGAGGAACTGGTGGCCAAGTCGTCTGAAACCGTCAAAGAATACAACGAGATGAGCGACAAGCTCACCGACCTCCTCAACGTGTGGAAGACCTTGGGACCGGCCCCTGTTAAATTGAACGACGAAATCTGGAATCGCTTCAAATCCACGTTGGATAAGTTCTTTACCCAGAAGAAGGATTATTTCCAGCAGATCAAGGATGTGCAGATGCAGAACTACAACCAGAAACTCAACCTCGCCATCCAGGCCGAGGGCATCGCTGACCGCACCGACTGGAAGCAGGCCACGGCCGACATCCTGAGCTTGCAGACCCAGTGGAAGAACATCGGTGCCACTCCGCGCAAGTATTCCGACCAGATATGGAAACGCTTCCGCGCCGCCTGCGACAAGTTCTTTGAGGCCAAGTCCAACTATTTCAACAATATCCAAGATGTGGAAGCCGAGAATCTTCGCAAGAAAGAGGAACTGATTCAGAATATCCTCAACCACGAATTCGGCGATGACCGCAACGCGAACATGGATGTGCTGAAAGCCTACCAGAACGAATGGATCCAGATCGGCTTTGTGCCTCGTAAGGACAAAGACCGCATCTATTCCGAATACCGTGCGGCTTTGGACAAGCGTTTCGCCGAGCTGAAAATCAGCGCCGACGATATGCGCCACAACCGTTTCCAATCCAAGATCGAGAATATCCTGAATGCCCCGAACGCCGACAAGATGATTGACAAGGAGAAAAACTTCTTGAAGAACAAGCTTCAGCAGTTGAAAGAAGACATCACCTTGTGGGAGAATAATTTGGGATTCTTCTCCAATTCCAAGAATGCGGAAATCATCACGGCTGAGTTCCGGAAGAAAATTGAAACGGCCAAGGCTGAGGTGAAGGATTTGGAATACAAGATCCGTATGATGAACAACCCCAAGGCCAAGGATGAACCCGCCGCCGAAACGCCGGCCGCCGAGGAACCCAAGGCCGAATAAACTTTCTATAATGAGATTCTATATCAACATACTGATTATAGCAGTCTTATGCTCCAATTTTTTATCTGCGGCTGCACAAACGGCCGCAGATAAAATTTTAGGCATCTACTATATCTCTGACGACCAGTCGGACGAGGACTGTAAGATCAAAATCACCAAAACCTCCAACGGCCTGTATGAGGGGCAGATCATCTGGGTGAAGAATCCGACCTTCAAGGATGGCTCGCCCAAGCGCGACATCATGAATCCGGACCCCAAGAAGCGGAACACGCCCGGCGACAAGATCAAGTTGTTGTTTCATTTTCGTTACGATGCCAAGGAAAATCGCTGGGTGGACGGGGAGATTTACGACCCGGTACACGGCAAGTTCTACAAGAGTCGCATGTGGTTTGAGAAGGAAAATGTGTTGCGCGTGCGCGGCTACATCGGCATTCCGGCCCTCGGGCGCACGATGACATGGAAGAAGATTGGTTAAATCATGGAAAAACTGGATGTTAGAATTGACAAATGGTTATGGATGGTGCGTCTCTTCAAGACGCGCTCCATGGCCACAGAGGCCTGCAATGCCGGCAAGGTGAAGCTGGACGGCACCAACGTGAAGCCCTCGCGTGACGTGCGCACGGAGGAGGTGTACGAGGTGCACATCGGCTCGCTCAACAAGACGGTGAAGGTGCTCGGCACACCGAAGAGCAGGGTGGGGGCGCCACTTGTGCCTCAATACATGGAGGACCTCACCCCGCAGGAGGAATACGACCGCATGAAGACATTAAAGACCGCGGAATACCGTCCCCATGGTCTTGGCCGCCCCACCAAACGCGACCGCCGCCAGCTGGAATATGTAAAGAGCCGGTATGCGGAGGAGTAGGAGTTCTAGGGGTTAGTGATTAGTCGTTAGTGATTAGGGACCATAGACCGGAGACCGTTTTTCAGTAGTTTCTATATCAAAAATCGCAGCCCGTCGGGGTTGCGGGGTTCTTGCATCATTAGCTGTTATCCACCAGCATCTTATGGTCTTTATAGTTTGCTAGCACCATCATTCGCCGAATCGCAATCAGGTTTATCTTTTCTAAAGTGGTCGAATTCGACCATTTTAAAATCGGGATTTCGCGGAAAAACGGATGATTAGACGCAGCCCGTCAGGGCTGCGGGGTTCGGTGGGGATGTGCGGTGCGGGC
>JAIKYR010000093.1 GCA_024682995.1 Bacteroidales bacterium
AATATACATTATATTTATCCTACAACATTATATAATACTTATAAATATATTGGAAATGAATATATTACATACAATCTCAATAGGATTCAATGTAAATATGAATCATTATAATAAAAACGTCAGCGACAACTTTATAATACACGTATTTCGAAATGTACTTTCCGAATCATATTACATCTATCTTATTTAAATCGAATTCTTGTCGCACTATGTTGTTTCCATTTGTGAATAACGTTTACCCTTGTTAACTGTGTTGGTTTTGCATTTGTGATACGCAGGGATTGATGTTGTTACTTTTGTAATTCCGTTTTAAACCAGCTTAATTCTGACTGAAGTAGCCTATTTCTGATATTTTGAAATTTGCATATCCCCTAATCCGACGTGAAAACGATTTTGAAAATTCGATTCTCAGGGACTTATTATTTTTATACTTTTGCCGCCGCAAAATCATCTGTCAACAAAACTCTATATAATGAAGGGGCTTTATACTATTATATTATTATTGTGCAGTAACATATTTATGACTTTGGCCTGGTACAGTCATTTGAAACTGCAAAGTGTTTCATGGTTCTCCAAACTGTCGATACCTTTGGTGATTTTATTCAGTTGGGGTATTGCCTTGTTTGAGTACTGTTGTCAGGTGCCGGCAAACCGAATTGGCTTCAGCGGGAACGGCGGCCCCTTCAACATCTGGCAGCTGAAGGTAATCCAGGAGGCGGTGTCGCTGACGGTTTTCACCGTCTTCATGCTTGTCTTCTTCAAGGACCAGCCTCTCCGGGTCAATCACTTGATTGGTTTCGCGCTATTGGTGCTGGCTGTTTATTTCCTTTTCAAAAAATAATTTTTCGCTGGATAAAATAAAGTGTGCGTTGTGCCGTTATGAAAAATGTAATTGCCCAATGTCACACTAATCATCATGTCTATGGCGAATAAATTTACCTCTTCGGAAACCAAATCCATCAAAATGCAAAAGCCCTCCCGCCGCATCATCCGCAATCTGCTGGAGTATTCCAAGTCGCTGATGGCGGTCACAGCGGTATGTGAGCGGACCTTGTTGCTTGTTAACAACTAACACAAAAAGATGCTTGCTTCGCAGGCATCTTTTTTTTATCTTTGCCGCCGTATGAAAGAAGTGATCATCGGATTAGGCAGCAACATGGGCGACCGTGCCGGATACTTGTCGCAGGCGCGTCTCCGGATTGAAGAGGAGGTCGGGGAAATCCTCCGTGCATCCTCCGTGATAGAGACGGAGTCGTGGGGGTTCGACGCGCCGCCGTTCCTCAACCAGGTGCTGGTGGTACGCACGTTGCTGGAACCGCTGCCTCTGTTGGACATTCTGCAGCGCATTGAGCGTGATCTCGGACGCAGGGAGAAGACCGTCTATGAGGACGGGGTGCCCCGCTACCAGAACCGCACCATCGATTTGGACATCTTGGACTATGGCGGGCTCGTCTATCAGGACGAGCGTCTGACGCTCCCCCACCCCCGCATCACGGAACGCGACTTTGTGCTGCAATCGCTGGACGAGCTGGGCATCCGTATCCCGACGACGGCAGCGGACCAGCATTTGGACGACATCCCCTACAACTACATCGTCGTAGAGGGGTGCATCGGCGCCGGCAAGACCACCTTCTCCAAGATGCTGGCCGCCGACTACAACGCCGAACTGGTGCTGGAGCGCTTCGCCGACAATCCCTTCCTGCCCAAATTCTACAAAGACCCCGTGCACTATGCCTTCCCTGTGGAAATGACCTTCCTCATGGACCGCTACCAGCAGCTGAAAAACCTGCTCTCGGCACGCGACCTCTTCAAGGATTGCGTCATCGGCGACTACTTCATCGACAAGTGCATCATCTTTTCCAAAAACAACCTGCTTGATGACGAGTACAACCTCTATGCCAAGGTCTTCGAAACCATCTCCTCCTTCCTGCCCAAGCCCGACCTGATCCTCTACCTGTATAAAGACACGGAGCACCTGCTGCAGAACATTGCCAAGCGCGGGCGCGAGTATGAGAAGGACATCACCGCCGAGTACCTTGCCGGCATCCAGGAGAACTACCTGAACTATTTCCGGCAGCACGCCAACATGCCGGTGCTGCTGGTGGATGCCACGCATCTCGACTTCGTGCAGAACCCCTCCGACTACCAGCGGTTGCGCCAGCTTGTCGGGCGCAAATACCCCGCCGGCATCCATCGGATCACTTTTTAACAACCGAAGGTGAAATAATTTTCTCCAGAAGACGGAGTGTGGCCGTTTTTTTACTACTTTTGCCTACTTTTTATAAAAATGCAATATTAGAAATAAAATTACAATAAAGTTATGAAAACCAGAACATTAATCAGTATCCTGTTAGTTATTGCAGTCGTCTTTTTGGCCATCTTCGCCGCTAGAAGCATCATGCGCCCCGAAAAATTCAAGAACGTGTATGAAGCGCGCAAGACTGCCAATGTGAACAACCTGCTGACCATCCGCAGCGCACAGGCCATCTACAAGAACGTCCATAAGAAATATGCTTCCACGATGGACAGCCTGGTGGACTTCGTGAACAACGGCACGGTGGAGATTGAAAAGAACGTGGGTAACTTCCCCGACTCCATGAGCGAGGCTGAAGCCTTCAAGTTGGGTCTCATCCACAAGGAGGTCGTAAAAGTGCCCGCCCTCAGCAAGATGCTTGAGTTGGACAAGAATCTCACCAAGGAGAGTTTCAAGAACTTCCAATATATCCCGTTCAGCGACAAGAAACAGTACGAGGTGCAGGTCGGTTCCATCGCCAGCAAGACGTATGAGATTCCGGTTTACAGAATCGATGTGCCACTGAGTGATGTGCTCGTCAATATGGACAAGAGTATCACGCCCGAGAACGCCGGTGTGCTGAAACGTATTTGGAACAAAATCTTCTACAACAATCTGGCAGACGAAAAACAGTACCGGGACCAGTACGATGACATGTACATGGGTTCCCTCACGGAGGCCAGTACCGCTGGTTCATGGGAGTAATCGAAATGAATGCTTTACTTTCCACATATTACACGAAATCCATCCGGCTCACGCCAGGTGGATTTTCGCTTTTTTCTGCCGAAAACGGGAAAATCCTCCGCGAGGACTATCCCAACACGCAGAACGCGCTGCTGACGAAACAGGCTCCCGCCTTCTTCCATTTTGAGGACGCCGCCCCGCAGCCTGTAGATGTGGTGGTGGCCACCACGCCACCCATGTTGCTTCCGGACGAGATTTACGACGAAGCCAAGGCCCGCGACTATCTGCGGATGCAGTTCGACATCACTCAGATCGGCCAGCACTTCAGCGACCCGATCCGCCATTACCGGGCTTTATACTTCCTCAACCAGAACGAATACGACACAATCAACAGCATGGCCTGCGTGCCGCATTTCGTCAGCGAGCTCTCCATCCTGTACCGTTTCCTTTCCGAGCAGGGCTGTCCGGATGCCGTGATGCTTTCCATCAATGACACCTTTGCAGATATCTTGGTGATACGCCAGAACGAACCATCCCTCATCAATCGGACCACCCGCATGGAGAATGTGGACATCCTCTACTATACCCTCAACTGCGTCATGCAGTTCGGGTTGGACGCCCCCACCCTCTTTGTCCAGTATTTCAGCAAGCCGAACCGCAAACTGAACGAACTGCTGCAACAGTATCACAACCACGTTGTTTTCATTTGAGCGATATGCGGATCATAAGCGGAAAAAACAGAGGAAGACACATTGTGGCACCGGACAATCTGCCGGTGCGGCCCACAACGGACTTGGGTAAGGAGAGCCTGTTCAACATCCTGAACAACTACTTCTACTTCGACCGGGTGCGCGTGCTGGACCTCTTCTCGGGCACGGGCAACCTCAGTTACGAGTTCGCCTCTCGCGGGGCCTTGTCGGTGATTGCCGTGGACTCGGACCAGCGTTGCACCAATTTCATCCGCAAAACGGCAGAGAAGCTGCAGTACAGCCAGTTGCTGGTCATCCGGCAGGATGCGTTCGCCTATCTGAAGGCCTGCCGGCAGAAATTCGACATCATCTTCGCCGACCCGCCCTATCAGATGGAGGGCATCGAGCAGGTGGCCGAGCTGGTGTTCGAAAACCAACTGCTGAACCCAGACGGATGGCTGGTCCTGGAGCATTCCAAGGAGCATGATTTCTCCGACAACCCCCATTTCTTCCAGCATCGGATTTACGGGAAGCTTAATTTTTCCTTTTTAGTCAATATGACGGACGAAGAAAACCAAACAGAGGAGACCGACAATGAATGACAAGAAATTCCTGATAGTGGGACTGGGCAATGCCGAGCAGCAGTATGCCGGTACGCGACACAACTACGGTTTCGAAGTAGTGAATGCCCTGGCGCAGGCGCTGAAGGCGGAGTTCAAGACCGACCGGCTGGCCTACGTGGCGCGTGCCACCTACAAGGGTCGTACCTTGGTGATGATATTGCCCACCACCTACATGAACCTGAGCGGCAAGGCGGTCAAATACTGGCTCACTGCGGAGGACGTGGCCCCCGACCACTGCATGGTAGTGTGCGACGACCTGGACCTGCCTGTGGGCACGTTCAAGATCAAACCCAAGGGAGGGGGCGGTTCGCACAACGGCCTGCTGAACATCATAGAACAGCTGGGGCACAGCAATTTTCCCCGACTGCGCTGCGGCATCGGAAAGGATTTTGCCCAAGGCTACCAGGTGGACTACGTGCTGGGGCGATTCTCCTCCGAGGAGCTGAAACGCATCGAGCCCTGCATCAGCAACGCGGTGGAGGCCATAAAGTCGTTTGCCACCGCTGGACTGCAACGCACCATGAACCAGTTTAACACCATAGAAAAGAACGAAACATCACATAATCAGAATCCTAACACAGACACATTATGAAAAAATTAATGACCATTCTTCTATTAACGGTATTATGTTCAACCGCATTTGCCCAGAAATGGCGCCAGTTTGGTCTCAAGGTGGAAACCAATTTCACCCTGGAGCGCAACTACGCGACCGACGGCACCACTCTGGACGGTCTTGTTAATCCGGACGGATACATCTTCTTCCGTGGCGGAAAATTCATCTATGGTGAAATCGGTTTCGGCTATAGTTTTTTTAAAGGTGATTTCAGTCGGAAAAATCCCGACGGATCCTATGTCTTCCATAATGAGACCGTAAAACTGCATAGTCTGATGATTCCCGTGAAACTTATGGGCTACATTCCATTAGGCAGAGTGGTGGCTATTGAACCATACGCAGGCATCATCTACCAGCCTATTATCAGTATCGGTGACAACCCCATCGATTTCTCGAAAAAGACGCTGGAACAGAACATGTTGTTTGCCAACGCGGGCGTGGACTTCAAATTCGGTCCTATCGTCATCGGAGCCAATTACAAATATGGATTGAACACATTTTTCACAAACAAGGAAGGAAAAAAACCGCAATTTATCAACATTTGCGTTGGATTCCAATTCTAACACACTACTAATCAGCAAGAAAAAATATCGGCTGCAAAGATTGGGGTTTTGAAAAAAATCCTATCTTTGCATCGCCTTAATGGCAGGGGAGCTTAGCTCAGTTGGTTTAGAGCATCTGCCTTACAAGCAGAGGGTCACTAGTTCGAATCTAGTAGTTCCCACAAAGAAAAAGCACTCACGATGTGAGTGCTTTTTTATTTTCAACTATGAACACTGAATCCTATTTCACTACCCTGCATGTCAACATCTGTTTCGTCCCTCATGATATGTCGATGCTATATTGATAGCCTGACGAGGATGGTTTGGATTTCGGGGTGTTGCCCTTCGGCTTGGCCGGCTGGACGGTGTAGGAGATGGTGGACTGCGTGGGGGCCGACGAGAGCTTGAAATGGATGTTCAGTTTGTTGTTCACCTTCAGGCGCACGCCTCGGTTGAAGGCCTTCCCGTATTTCAGCAGGTTCACAATGCGGATGGCCTCCGCGTTGCACGACGGGCACAGTCCCTTGACGATGGTGGGGTTCACAATCTCGCCATCGTCGCTGACCATGTAAGCCACTGTCACCACACCTTCAATGCGCTGTTGCATAGCGTCTTCCGGATATTGCAAATGAGCATTGACAAAATCGCGCAAGGCCTTCTGCCCGCCGGGATATTGGGGTTTTTCCAGAAAATGCTTTTTTTTCTTCTTTTCCTCCATGGGAATGATTATTTGGCTTACTTCAAATGCGCGTCGAACCAGTCGAGGAAGTTGCGGTGCCAGAGCAGGCTGTTCTGCGGTTTCAGCACCCAGTGAGTCTCGTCGGGGAAGTAGAGGTAGCGGGCCTCCAGACCGCGCATCTTGGCGGCGTTGTAGGCGGCCATACCCTCGGAGGCCACAATACGGAAGTCGAACTCGCTGTGGATGACGCAGATGGGCGTGTTCCACTTGTCCACAAACAGGTGCGGGGAACAAGCGTAGCTCTTCTTGATCTGCGGGTTGTTCCAATCCCAGTACGGACCGCCGATGTCCCAGTTGTCGAACCAGAGCTCTTCGGTTTCCAAATACTGCTGCTCGAAGTTGAACATGCCGTTGTGGGCCAGCAGAGCCTTGAAACGGCGGCCTTCGTTGTAGCCCTTCACATCGTGGTTGTGGCCGGCGAGCCAATAGACGCTGTAGCCGCCGAAGCTGGCACCGCACGCGCCAAGACGCTCTTTGTCAATCTGTTTCACCTTGTCTGTAAAATAGTCGGCGGCGGTCATATAGTCCTGCATACAGAGGCCGCCGTAGTCGCCACTAATCTCCTCGCACCACTCCGTGCCGAAGCCGATAGTGCCGCGACGGTTGGGCGCGATGATGAAGTAGCCTCCCCCGCTCATCACCATGAAGTTCCAACGGGTGCTCCAGAACTGGCTCACCATCGATTGCGGGCCACCCTCGCAGTAAAGCAATGCAGGATAGATCTTCGTGCTGTCGTAGTCATACGGATAGATGAGCCACGTGAGCATCTCCTTGCCGTCCACGGTCTTGATCCAATGCTCCTCCACCTTGCCCATGCGCACCTGTGAGAGCACATCATCGTTGATGGCCGACACCTTCTTGCCATCGGCCTTGTCATCGGTCAGATTATAGACGAAAATCTCGGCGGGATACTGCATGGAAACCTGGTCGGCGTAGAGTTTGCCATTCACCAGTTCGAAGCCGTGGATGTCGTGATAGCCGTGAGAAATCTGGCGGAAGGCCTTGGTGTCGCGGTTATAGGCGAAGATCTCATCCATGCCAAGGTAGTTCACCACGCCCAGAATCTCCTTGTCGTCGTCCGTCCAGCTGATGTTGGTGAAGTTATAGTCGAAGTTCTCCGACATGTCGGTGCGTGTGCCGTTGGCGAGGTCCAGCACCATGAGGCGCAGTTTGTCGCTCTCGTAGCCGTCGCGCTCCATGCTCTCCCAGGCGAGGTACTTGCCGTCGTGGCTGAACACCGGGTTCTGGTCGTAGCCCATGATGCCCTCGCTGACGTTTTTCGTGGTCTTCTTCGCGATGTCATAGAGGAAGATGTCGCTATTGGTGGAGTGTGCGTAGTCGGCGCCGGTTTTCTTGCGGCACGTGTAGGCGATGGTCTTGCTGTCGGGGCTGTAGTTGTACTGCTCCACCCCACCCCACGGGCGCATCGGGCACTCGAAGGTGCTGTCGATAAGGCAGATGGCGTTGTCCACATCCACTTTCTTTCCGTCATATTCAGCGAGGAAGATTTGCGGGTATTCATCCACCCAGTTGTCCCAATGGCGGTACATCAAGTCTTCGTTGATACGTCCGGTGGTCTTGTCGAGGCCAGCGTATAATTTATCCAGATGTGCTGGGCGTTTCACGGGTTTGGTGGCGATATAAACGATGGACTTTCCGTCGGGGGCGAGCTTGAAGCCCTCGGTGCCATTTTCAAAGGTGGCAATGGTCTTCTCGCGCCCGTCCTTCATGGCCATGGCGATAATCTCGTTGTCGCGGCAGAAAAGCAGCGTCTCGTCATCCTGCCACACGAGGTTGAACTCACTGCTGTTGGTGGTGGTGAGTCGGTCGGCCTTGCCACCCTCGGCGGGAATCAGATAAATTTCCGCGTTGCCCTTGTTCTGTTCCATGTCGTAGTAGGTGACCGTGTAGGCGATATGCTTGCCGTCGGGCGAGACAGCCTTTTCGCCCATCTTGCCCAACGCCCACATCACCTCGGGGGTGAAACGGCCGTTCTCCACTTGGATTTCCGGCTTCCCGATGACCTTCGCATCGGAGCTCTCCTGTTTTTTACAACAGGTACAAATCATTGCCAACAAGGCAATTGCAATAAAAATTTTCTTCATAAGTATATAAATTTATAATTCTCGAAAGGAATGTGCAAAGGTAAGAAAAAATGAGTTCAAACACCTTGAGAAAACAAAAAAGCCCTGCCCAAAAGCAAAGCTTTATATAATGTACATTAGCGAATGTGAGACAGTATCAAACAACAAAAACCTTCTTTATTTCACAATAAATTTAACTGTCTTTCGGTAATTTCCACCTTGTATCTGCAAGAAATAGAGTCCTTCTTCCAGTTCTGAAACAGGAATGGATCCGCAAGTGCCCCCCACACTCACCATCTGGCCCATAACGTTGAATATGGAATAATCAACTTGCTTGCAGGGAAGATTCTTCAAATAAAGGACATGGGAAGCGGGATTCGGGTAAATCTCTAAGGGCTGTTGGCGGGCAGGATTGTAAACGGCTGAAGATGATGACGGTATAATATTCAGGACAATGCCCTCTAACTTGGTCAATCCGTAATAAAAGTTCGCATCAGGGATGTCGTACCAGTCGTCCAAAGAGTTGCCGTAGCCGAAGTTGATGTGGAATTTGCCATCCGATTCCCGGTATCCATCCACCACAACGTTGTGTCCGACTGTACCTTCGGGATTTTCGACGGCCAAATGGGCGGGATAACCGGCTTTCAGATTGGAGATTAAAGTGGCATACATGGCGGAATCGGCTTCGCGAAACAGAAGGCAGTCCGTAAAGCCAAAGCGCTGGTAGGCCGCAAACGCCTGATCCACCGCGAAGGTGCCGGAACTTTGCGAAGTGTAAACCTGCGTGCAGGCCGTGCCGCAAGCGAAAATCAGGGCGGCGGCCAGCCGGTCGGGCAGATCCTCGCCGCGCCAGAACGTGGCATCCACGGAATCCAGCAGCTCGTTCAACTGCGGGAACGACGGGAATTGCAAGGTCTCCCAGTCGTCGTCAATATTGTAGTTGCGTCCTGCGTAGTGATGCGCATAGTCGTCACTGTCGGAAAAACGAGTGTCTTGGGTCGTTCGCAAATAGTTGATTATCTGTCCCATCGCAACCGCCGGACATCCGGCATAACTGTAGGAATAGTTGTTTTGAGGGTCTCTTGGGCACAGGGAATTATACGGATAGTTCTGTGTCCAGTGGGAGGTGAGCAACCCTTCCGACCGAATCATAGAGACCGTATCCGGAGCCTCTGCCGTCTTCAGGATGGCATTTTGCGTCCATCCACTTATTGGAACCAAAGAAAACACGATGGAACAAGCAATCGCTATGCTCAAAACACGCCAGGATGATTGTTTATTCATTTGTTGAAAATTTACATGTCCTACTCGGGATTGATTTGTTCGGCAAAATTACGACATTTTCACGAAAGTTATATGATTTGCAAAAAAGTTTTTATTGCCGATAGGAAAAGTGAAAAATTTTTTTTGCAAAAAAACGAGAAAAAAGATGACGAATAGCGGCAAATACATCTTTTGTATGTCAATACGTTGGCGGGTGAAATCGATTACCTGTTGAACGGTTCGGTCACGCTGATCAGATAAACAGAAAACAGCAACTGAAGTTTGGTGTCTTCTCTTATGTTATGCTCTTGCGGGGTGCTTTGTTTGCTTAAAAATTGTACCTTTGCCGAAAAAACGGATAATGGTCTTTCCGGCATTGTCATCGGGGATAATAAAGACAGTATGGATAATATCGACAAAATAGAAGTCCACAGCAGCGTGGAACTGATGGAATTGATTGACCGCATCGGTTTCCTGCCCCTGTTATACAGTGGTATCGGCGGCTTTTCCGCCGAAGAGGTGGTGGATGAAAACTGTCGCTATGTGGTTTTTGAGGACGGCGGATGGGACTGGCCGCTGTGGAAGTGGAAGGGTGAGGTCATCACCGAAGGCGGCCACGTCTATGGTAAATTCTTCGCCGGCAAGGCAGGGTTCATCAGTCGCGAATGGTGGCCCGACTTCTGCAATTACCGGCGCGGCAGGCATCCCAAGCCTGAGGTGGGCAGCATTGAGGAGGCCATCTTGCACACTCTCACCGTACAAGGCAGCCTCATCACCCGCGAGTTGCGCGCCTTATGCGGCTTTGACGGCCCGAAGATGCGCAGCCGTTTCGACGGATACGTCACACGCCTGCAGATGGCTTCGTATATCGTCACAGAGGATTTCATCTATCCCCGCGACAAACACGGAAACAAATACGGTTGGGGGTGGTCGCTGCTGAACACGCCCGAACGTCTGTACGGCAAAGAATCATGCACGACAAACCGTACCCCCGAAGAGTCTTGGGCACGCATGACCAAGCATTTGCAGCGAATGTTGCCCAATGCCACAGAGAAGCAGATACAAAAGATGATGACCGCCTGAACGTGCCATTCGGCAAACGATGCAGTGGCCGACATCATCCTAACAGAGAATACAATAATGGTTGTACAAACGGACACGCTATAAGTTAGTGAATCAAATGACAAATAGGATTATCAGGAAAGCCAACGCGACAGATCTGGCCGACATTATGAAGGTCATGGATGCTGCAAAGATGATTATGCGGCAGTCTGGCAATTGGCACCAGTGGGTGGACGGCTATCCGTCGGAGGAGGTCATCGCCGCTGACATGGAACGGGACGGAGCTTTCGTGGTGGTGGATGACGGCAAGGTGGTCGGCTACTTCGCCTACCTTTCATCACCCGAACCCACATATCATAAGATCTTCGGAGGGCAATGGCTTGAGGACACCCTACCCTATCACGTCGTCCACCGTATTGCCAGTTATGCGGATGTGCATGGCGTTTTCAGCGACATCATGCGATTCTGTTTCCTGCACGACACGAACATCCGCATTGACACGCATCAGGACAACAAAATCATGCAGCATAATATCCTGAAACATGGCTTCTCCTATTGCGGCATCATATATCTGCTGTCAGGCGATGAGCGGTTAGCGTATCAAAAAATCATAAAATAAAATATAATTTGTAACCTTTTCGTTTCTTTGCATCCTTATTACGTACGACGAACGATAAGATGAAGAGAGCTGAATTCTGGGCCAAGCAGTATAGATCCCACATCGGGAAGATGGTGGGTGTGTGTTATCGCTATGTGGGTGACTGGCCGTTGGCGGAAGATCTGGCACATGATGCGTTTCTGAAGGCGATAGAGAATGGGCACACCTTCCGGGCTTTGGGAAGTTTCGCGTCATGGCTGGAGAAGATAGCTGTCAACGAGGCGCTGATGT
>JAIKYR010000104.1 GCA_024682995.1 Bacteroidales bacterium
GCTAAAACGATGTTTTTGAGCTCGGTCCAGCTCAAATCCTGCGGATTTATGTTAGTCGATGTCATTGTATGATTTTTATGATAAAGGATTGAATAAAAAGGTTTTTATATTTATTTGTAATTCGTTAGTATTTGAAATGCAAACATACAACAAAAGTCATCGTTTGTCAATATCTCTGATTAAATTTTTTACTTCTGGTAATCAAATAATTAATATTTTGTGTTTTGTTTTTAACAAATAATAGTTAAATTTAACACATTGGTTTGGAAGAAAAGTAGTGGTATTTCATCGTTCGCATAACGACAGATGTACATAGCACAGTCGCGATTTTGGAAAATTCACTATCTTTGCCCCGACAAACGTTGAAAAACCTATTACAATGAAAAACAACCTGAATGTCCTTGGAAACCAGAACTCTCTTTTTGATGAGTTCATTGCTGAAATCAGAAGTGTTGAAGTACAGACCGACAGCATGCGATTCCGTCGGAATCTGGAGCGTATCGGCGAGATTTTCGCCTACGAGATTAGCAAAACGATGAATTTCAAACCGCAGGAGGTCTCCACTCCGCTGGGCATTGCCGAGATTCCGCGTCTGATGGAGAAGCCTGTGCTGGCCACCATCCTGCGTGCCGGCCTGCCCCTGCACCAAGGTCTGCTCAACTATTTCGACCACGGCGAGAATGCCTTCATTTCCGCATTCCGCAAATACTACAAGGACGGTACCTTCGAGATTCAAGTGGACTATATGTCGGCGCCGGAACTGGACGACAAGACGCTCATCCTGGCCGACCCCATGCTGGCCACGGGCAAGTCCATGTTGCTGGCTTACGAGGAATTAATGACCAAAGGCGAGCCAATGCACACGCACATTGTGAGCATCATCGCCAGCCGCCAAGGCGTTGAATATCTGCAACATCACCTAAAACCATCCAAGTGCACTCTCTGGATTGGGGCCATCGACGAAGAACTGACTGCGCACTCCTATATCGTGCCCGGCCTTGGCGATGCCGGCGACCTGGCCTACGGCATCAAGACATCTGATTAAAAAGAGATTATCTCATCTATAACTTGATCATGGGGCTCCGCCGGAACCTCATCCAGAAACTGAAAATCGAAACATATCCCGATGGTCTTCACCTCGGGATATTTTATTAGGAAACGGTCATAATAGCCTTTGCCGCGTCCCAAGCGGTGTCCCTGGCGGTCGAAGGCCATGCCCGGCACCACGATAAGGTCAAGTGGACCCTCGTAAGGATGGCTTTGCGGTTCAAGGATATGGAAATCGCCCTCCTGCATCGGGCTGTCGGGGGTCAGTTCCACCGGAATGATGTCATCGCCCACCACGGTAGGCAGGATGATATGCTTTTTGTTTCGCCATTCTTCAATGAAGTCGAGTGTCCGCACCTCGTCGGGAAGCGAAGCGTAGAGCATCACGGTGCGCGCCTGTTGGAAGGCGGGATGTCCGGCGAGTTTCCGGAGGATATGGCGGGATTGTGTGTCAAGTGATTCCGGGGCACACGTTTTCTTCAGCTGCCGGATGTGCCGGCGCAGTTCTTGTTTGTCCATGAAAAGGGTAATGGGTTTGGATTAGGCTTCCTGCTGGCTGTGAACCAGTTTGTCGTCAATGAAAATACGTCCGCAGGCCTCGCACACGATGATTTTTTTGTGCAGTGCAATGTCAAGCTGGCGTTGGGGCGGTATCTTGCTGAAACAGCCGCCGCAGGCATCACGCTCAATCTTGACGATAGCCAGGCCGTTATGGGCATTCTTGCGGATACGCTCGAAGGCCATCAGCAGACGGTCGTCCACCTTAGCTTTGAGAACCTCAGCCTTTTCCAACAATTCGGCTTCTTCCTTCTCCGTATCAGCGATGATGCCCTCCAATTCTGATTTTTTCTGTTTCAGAATCTCCTCCAACTCGGCAAGTTTCTCGGATGTCTCCTGAATCAGGACCTCTTTCTCGGCAATGTCGGCGTTGTATTTTGCGATATGTTTTTCAGAAACCTGGATTTCAAGGTTCTGATATTCAATCTCCTTGCTCAGGGATTCGTACTCGCGGTTATTGCGGACGTTGTTCTGCTGCTCCTCATATTTCTTGATGGCAGCGGCAGCCTCTTCTTTCTTGGTGTTCTCGCCGGAGATTTTCAATTTCAGATTATGGATTTCATCGTTGAACTTGGCGATACGGGTGCGTTTGCCTTCGCATTCGTCCTCATTGTCGCGGATTTCTTCCGGCAACTCACCGCGAATCATACGGATATCGTCAATTTTCGTGCAAATCTGCTGTAGGTTATACAGGGAAAGCAGCTTCTGTTCAATGGTGATTTCCTCAGCAGTGATCTGGTTGTCCTCGTGTTTTTTCACCTCAATGACGCCGTCAGCAGTTTTTTCCACGGTGACATCGTCTTCAAGTTTAACTTCAGGGGCGGGGGTTACCTCTACTACTTCCGGTGTGGCGGAATCAGGCTCCACATTAGGAGTGGCAGCTTTCTTTTTTGTAGTTTTTTTGGGGGTTGTTTCGGCGGCAGTCATTTCCACTTGAGCCGGTTTTTCTTCTTCGGTAACTTTTTTCTTGGCCATATTCTGAATGATTAACTAATTACTTTACAAATACTCAATTTCCAATTTATCCATTTTAGAAATTGCGGCTGCAAAAATAGAAAATTTTTCCGTAACTTCCTTATATATTATTTCGCGGATAAAGTATTCCCCCTCATAATGACCGATGTCAGCGAGGAGCATTTTCCCATTGGGGCGGAAAAAGTCGTGGTATTTGATGTCACCCGTCACGTAGGCATCAGCTCCGGCGGCCAGGGCATCCTCAATGAACGACGAACCTCCGCCGCCACACACAGCCACGGTCCGGACGCTCTTGCCGCCGCCGCTGATGTAACGCAGGGTTTTCAACCCCATGGTCTCCTTGACATACTGCAGGAACTCTCCTTCCGACATAGGTCGGGGCAACTTGCCGATGCGTCCGAGGCCGTTACGCGCACTGCCATCGGTATGTTCGCCCGCCGCGGGCACTAATACACGCACATCCGTCAAGCCGAGACGTTCGGCAAAGGCATCGTTGCCACCACCCTCCGCACTATCAATGTTAGTGTGCATGGAATATAAGACCATCTTGTGTGCCAACGCTTTACAAATGATTCCGCCAACCCTGTCCTTAGGTTCTATCTTGCAGATACCACGCCGCAATATCAGCGGGTGGTGCGAAATCACCAGATTGGCTCCCATGGAAACGGCTTCTTCAATCACCTTCTCCGACATTTCAAAGCAAACCAGTGCACCCGTGATTTCCTGTTCCACATCGCCGCACTGCACACCGCAGTTGTCAAAATCCTCCTGCAAAGAAAGAGGAAATCTCTGCTCTAAATATTCTAATACGTTTTTAATTTTCATAAAATCTCATTTTTTTACTGGCGGAGTCTTATTTCCTCTCCACGGAAAAACCGAATTTTCCTATTATTTTACCCAAATCATAATAATGCCCATGGGAATAGGAAACCAAGTTTGCACGCTGAAGCTGTAAAGCATCGGTTTTGGGGTTAAAAAGTTTTTCGTCGGCATGTACGGCCACCACTTCCGCCAAGAACATGTCGTGGGTGCCAAGGGGGATCACCTGCGTCACCTTGCACTCGATGTTCACGGGCGCCTCGTTGATAAGGGGAGCGCTGACGTGCGAACCATGTACAGGGGTGAGACCTGTTTCCAAAAACTTGTTGTATTTCTTGCCCGAACGCACGCCACACCAATCGGCAATGGGAGCCAGCTCGCGGCTGACCAAGTTGATGACAAACTCCCCACTCTCCCGGATCAGTTGGTAGGAATGCCGTTCCGGCCGGACGGAAATAAAACACATGGGCGGGTCCGAACAAACCGTACCCGTCCATGCGATGGTGATGATATTATATTCGTCAAGGGTGCTGCCGCACGAGACCATGACCACGGGAGAAGGGTTCAGCATGTTTCCCGCACGCAGCAGCCGTTTGCCGTCCTTCTTCATGACTAACGTCCTACAGAAAAGGCGTTTTTGTTAGGGATGATGAGCAGCGGCATCGGGGAGGTACTCAGAATCTGGCGCATGTTGCGGGATGCCGTGAAGTCGGTTTCAGCCTCCTCACGCATAATGGTGATAAGGTTGGCATCCAATTCTTTGGCCGATTCAAGAATGGTTTTGCAGACATCATTATTGGTTACATTATGCGCTTCGGCGGTGTAACGAACGTTGGCCTCGTCGCACATCTCCATAGCATTACGCAACTGCACGTTGATGATGTGACGTGCCTCTGCCGTATTCGGATAGTTCACGCCAAACAGATAGATTTGTGCGGCGAAACTCTTGGCCAGATAGATAGCATGGCGCATTTTCTGCAACGTTTCAAAGCTGATGTCTATCGGAACGAAAATCTTGTGCAAGTCGCGGTTGATTTGGATGTTCTCACGCATAATGAGCACAGGCACTTCCGAGTTGTTAATCATACGGTAAGCGTTGTTGCCGATGTAGCCCTCCTCGAAACCGGATGCGCCGTGCGCACCCATCACAATCATGGATTCCGGCAAATTGGAAGCATACGTGTTAATCTCAACATGCGGTTTGCCTTCCAGGATAACACTGTTGACATTGGTTTCAGGCGACTCCTGACGGCACAGATTCACCCAGTCGTTCATTTTGTCCTGAATATGCTGGACATAGGTTTTGCTTTCGTCAAATTCACTTGCACTGGAAGCCACGCTAGGGGTTTTTACCCACACTAAATGCAGGTTGGCATTGGTTTTCAAGCAGATGGCCACAGCGTGACGCATGGCAACCATAGCACTATTAGAAAAGTCAATACCGACAATAATATTTTTCATATCAGACAAATTTTAATTCTACAATATATTTAATGAAAGGTGAATCATACTATTTGGATTCCGAAGAATAATTGGGGGCTTCGGCGGTAATGGTGATGTCGTGGGGATGGCTTTCCTGGACACCAGCGTTGGTGATACGGCAGAAGCGGGCATTGTGCAGGTCGTTGATGGTGCGGGCACCGCAGTAACCCATGCCAGAACGGAGACCGCCAGCCATCTGGTAAATCACTTCATAGAGATCACCCTTATAGGGCACGCGGCCCACAATGCCCTCGGGCACAAGTTTTTTGGCATCGTCCACGTCGCTCTGCATATAACGGTCCTTGGAACCGTGCTGCATAGCCTCCAGGGAACCCATGCCACGGTAAGTTTTGAACTTCCTGCCATTGAAGAGGATAGTGGTACCGGGAGACTCTTCCACGCCGGCCAGCAGACCGCCTAACATCACGGAGCTGCCGCCCGCCGCCAAAGCCTTCACAATGTCGCCGGAGTAACGGATACCACCGTCGGCAATGAGCGGGATGTCATAGGCTTGAAGGGCTTTATACACGCCGTAAACGGCACTGAGCTGGGGCACACCCACACCCGCCACCACGCGCGTGGTGCAGATGGAACCCGGTCCGATACCCACTTTCACGGCATCGGCACCGTTGTCGGCCAGCATCTGCGCGGCCTCGCCGGTGGCGATATTACCCACCACAACGTCCACGTTCGCGAAGTTCTTTTTGATTTCCAGTAAGGTGTTGATGACATTCCGGGAGTGTCCGTGAGCGCAATCGAGCACCAGGGCATCTACGCCGGCCTCCACCAGAGCCTCGGCGCGCTGCACAGCATCGGCGGTGATGCCCACGCCGGCGGCCACCCGCAAGCGACCCAGCTGGTCCTTGCAAGCGTACGGTTTGTCCTTCGCCTTGGTGATGTCTTTGTATGTGATGAGACCCAAAAGCGTGCCGTCTTCGGCCACCACGGGCAGTTTCTCGATCTTGTATTGCTGCAGGATATCGCTGGCCTCGTTCAAACCTGTGTTGCGCGTCGTGGTGATGAGGTTCTCCTTCGTCATCACCTGGTCGATGGGCTTCCGCAACTCTTTCTCGAAACGAAGGTCGCGGTTGGTGACGATGCCGATGAGCTTGTTCTGTCCGTCCACCACCGGAATGCCGCCGATGTGGTATTCCGCCATGATGCGCATCGCGTCGCCCACCGTCTTGTCGGCGGTGATGATGACGGGCGAGTTGATCATGCCGTTTTCAGCTCTTTTCACCGAGGCCACCTGACGTGCCTGGTCGGCAATCGACATATTCTTGTGAATCACGCCGATACCACCCTCGCGGGCGATGGCAATGGCCATATTGGCCTCCGTCACCGTGTCCATAGCGGCGGAAACGAACGGCAGATTCAGCATGATGTTACGCGTGAAACGCGTCTGAAGGCTGACCTCTTTGGGTAAAACATCTGAATAAGCGGGAATCAACAGGACGTCGTCAAACGTCAGTCCGTCAAGAGCAATTCTATCTGTAATAAAAGACATAATAACATACTTTTTATTACGTGCAAAAATAATATTTTTTTGCAAACGGACCGATGAAAAAAACCATAAAAAAGGTTATTTTTGCAAGCCCATTTCAAATGGAATGCAATTGTTTAATTATCAAAATCATATAAAAATGAAAAAGGTTATCCATACCGACAAGGCTCCCGCCGCTATCGGTCCCTACAGCCAAGCTATTGAGGCCAATGGCATGTTGTTTATTTCAGGTCAGATTCCCGTTGACCCTGCCACCGGCATCGTGCCCGAAGGCATCAAGGCCCAGACAGAACAAGTGATGAAAAACATCGCCGCCATTCTTTTGGAGGCCGGCTATTCCTTCGACGATGTGGTGAAAACCACCTGCCTGCTGAGCGACATCGCCAACTTCGCTCCCATGAACGAGGTGTATTCCCAATATTTCCTCGTCAACGCACCGGCTCGCGCTGCCTTTGCCGTCCGCGACCTGCCCAAAGGCGTTTTGGTAGAAATCGAAACCATAGCTGTGAAGTAGCCGTTAGCCATTAGCCCTTGGCCATTAACTAAAACTTTTAGCCAACAGCCATTGGCCAATCGCCAAAAGCCAACATGAACTATCTTACTGTCAATAATGTATCCAAGTCTGTAGGGGAAAAACGACTGTTCCAGAACATCACCTTCGGCTTGGAGAAAGGCCAGAAGAGCGCGCTCATCGCCCGCAACGGTACGGGCAAGAGCACACTCCTGAACATTATTGCCGGGCGCGACGTGCCTGACGAGGGCCAAGTGGTAATCCGCAACGATATCGTGGTCTCCTACCTGCCCCAGATGGACGGCTTCAACAATGACGATTCCGTGCTGAATGCCCTGTTCGATGAAGAGACGCCCGTGGTGCGCGCCGTGAAAGAATATGAAACCTGCATCTCCCTGCTAGAGCGAAACCGGCACGAACTGGTGCCCCAAAAACGCATGGACGACGCCATCCTTGAGATGGACCGCCTCAACGCCTGGGACTACGAATCCAAGGTGAAAGAGATTCTTTCCAAATTCGGAATTCAAGATATTTTCAAGAATATCAATGAGTTGTCAGGTGGACAACGCAAGAAGGCCGCGCTGGCTAAAACCCTCATCGCCGACACCGACCTCCTCATCCTCGACGAGCCGACCAACCATCTGGACGTGGAAATGATCGAATGGCTGGAAAACTACCTCTCCTCCGCCAATATCACCCTGCTGATGGTGACACATGACCGCGCGTTTCTGGACAAGGTCTGCAGCGACATCTACGAGCTAAGCAACGGCAATTTATACCACTACAGGGGCAAATACGACTATTTTGTGGAGAAAAAGGCGGAACGTCTGGCTAACGAGGCGGCGGAACAGGACCGTCTGCGCAACCTGTACCGCCGCGAACTGGAGTGGGTGCATACTTCCCCGCAAGCCCGCACAACCAAAGCCCGCGCACGCATCAACCAGTTTGAACAACTGCAGGAACAAATGGACCGCAAAGTGGAATCCGCCCCCGAAGCCTTTAAGGTGCAATCTGAACGTATTGGTCACAAGATATTGGAAATCAGTCATCTGGATTTCTCCTATCCCAACCAGACCATCATCCGGGATTTTTCCTATATTTTCAAAAAAGGGGAAAAATGCGGCATCGTGGGCAAGAACGGCACCGGGAAAAGCACTTTCTTAAAGATGATTATGGGCGAAGTGAAACCCGACGGCGGCAAAATCACCCCCGGACTGACCATCCAGTTCGGCTATTTTTCCCAAAACGGCATGGAGTATGCCGGCAACAAGATCGTACTGGAGCTGGTGAAAGAACACGCCGAGGTGATCCGCATGGACAACGGCAACTACATCAGTGCCTCCCAGTTCCTGAATCATTTCGGATTCCCGTTTAGCCAGCAATACACCTATTATCAAGACCTTAGCGGTGGTGAAAAACGAAAACTACATCTGCTCATCACTCTCCTCAAAAACCCCAACTTCCTTATTCTGGACGAGCCCACCAACGACTTCGACATTGACACCCTGAATCTTCTGGAGGACTTCCTGACAAACTTCGGGGGTTGCATGATCATCGTTTCCCACGACCGCTGGCTGATGAACAAGCTGGTGGACCATATCTTTGTTTTTGAAGGTGACGGGAAAATCAAAGACTATTACGGCAATTACACCGAATACCGCCAGATGAAGGACAAGGAGATGCGTATCCAGAAGCGTATCGAGAAAGCCAACCGACCCGTGGAGGAGAAGGCGGCGCGAGAGACTCCCAAGAACAAGTTGACTTACAAGGAAAAAAGGGAACTGGAAGCGTTGGAGGTGGAAATTGAAGAATTGGAACGGGAGAAAAGCGATATTGAGGGCAAAATGAGTGCGGGGCAGGGCACGGCGGACGAGTTTGCCGAATGGGGCCGTCGCTATGCGGAAATCAAAACCGTTTTGGAGGACAAATCTAACCGGTGGCTGGAATTGAGTGAAAAAGACGCATAATATGATATTCAACCAATATTTTTATCATCCGGATCTGACACAACCCGTGGTGACCCTCAGCCAGGAGGAGTCGGAGCATTGTGTGCGGGCGCTGCGGCACCGCGCGGGCGATGAAGTACTGCTGACCGACGGACTGGGCAACGAGGCTCGCGCCATCATCCTGACCGACAATCCCAAAGCGTGCCAGGTGGAGTTGCACGATGTACGCATGGTGAAGAACACAAACGCCCATCGGCTGCATCTGGCCATCGCACCCACCAAAAACATCGACCGGATCGAGTGGCTGGTAGAGAAATGCGTGGAACTGGGCATCGAAACCATCCATTTTATCCTTTGCGACAATTCGGAGCGACCGCGCGTCAACATGGACCGGATGCGGCGCATTGCAGTATCGGCCCTCAAGCAGTGCCAAACCACCTGGCTGCCGCCGATGACACTGACCCGCTTTGACGACTTTTTAAAATCGCACGCCCAAATGCCCGCGGACAAGTACATCGCCTGGTGCGACGACGAGAACACCCGGCAGCTGGCACGGGAGGGTTTCTCGCATGATGATGTGATCTTGCTTATTGGACCGGAAGGCGACTTCAGCGCGGCGGAAATTGAGACGGCCCGCCAATATGGCTATACGGAGGTGAAGCTGGGTAACCGCCGCCTGCGCACGGAAACCGCTGGATTGTACGGCTGTCTCCTAATGGCTGTGAAAGATATTTAACAACCTTTTATTCAAGAAAATATATTGATTATGAAAAAAATATCCTTGTTTCTGTCTTTTCTCCTGATATTGCAAATCGGTTTGCATGCGCAGGATGTGAACCCCAAAGTGCAACTCGCCGTCCGCGCCGGCCTTAACGGTGCCACACTGCTGATTCCCAACAGCACGATTCAGAATGAGAGTGTCTTCGGATATTCGTCAAACCAGAAACTGAAAATCGGTGCCACCGCCGGATTGGTGGTGGATGTCCGGCTGAGGGAAAAACTGTATCTGCAAACCGGCGTACTCTATTCGTGGCAGCGGCTGAAACAAACCCAAAACGCCCAATATTCCGACACCAACGCTATCCGGCACTCAGTGGCCTCCGACAATCTCTATACCACCCACCATCTGAAGGTCCCGTTGATGATTTTTTACCATTCTTCTGAAGCTAAAAACCATTTTGTGGCTGGGGCTGGCCTTTTTGTGGATGTGGCGATGGCCGGTAAGCTCAGCTACAACGGCTCGGAAGTGTTGACAAATGAGGATAGAGTTATCTCGAATATTTTGGAAGGCGAACTCGAATTGTACAAGCCGGGCAAAAAGGAAATCTACTATTGCGAAGCCAATGACAACACCTTTCAGCATTACGCGTTAACTCAAGATAATATTCTCCAACGGCTGGATTTCGGCGTTGGTATGGAGCTGGGTTATCAGATTTCGCAGTTTTACATCGGGGTACATGCGGATTTCGGCCTGCTGAACAGCATGAACCCGAAATTCACCCAACACAAATACGTGCAGCGGAATCTGAATTTCCAAGTGGTTTTAGGGTATAAAATAAATTAAAAGGAAAAGGGGAGTTTAACGTCTTAAATCCCCTTGCTCTCGCAATAAGTCTCCCCGGTGCAAATCACCAAGTCGGCGCGGCGGCATTTTTCATCCTGCGGTAGCTGGCGTGACATGCGCAATAGGACCTCATCCCGCGTTAGTTCAGGGTTGCGGACAAGAATGCGTCGGATGCGCAGCTCCAACGGCGCGTCCGCCACGATGATTTTGTCAAAATAGGAGGTCAACCCGCCCTCGAAGACAATGGCCGACTCCATAATGACCGCTTTCGACGACTGCTTTTCCGCCCATTCGCCAAACATCCGCATAACCGCCGGGTGAACAAGCTTGTTTAATTGCTCCAGCCTGTCGGGATGGTTGAACACCAACGCCGCCATCTTTTTAAAATCTAACTGATTATCTGTGAAAATCTCTTCACCGAAAAGATGGCGCAATTGCTGGACGAAGACGGGGTCGCGATAGAGCTTCTTGGCTTCGTCATCGGCATAGAAAACGGGAACACCCATTTGTACAAAATGCTTGGACAAATAGGTCTTCCCGGTACCGATACCGCCCGTGAGGGCTATTTTATACATTTTTATCGCAAATAAAACGTGATCACCTCGGGCGACTCCACCGCCACCAGATCGCTACCGTAGCAATGGGCCACCAGATAGTCGCGCATCTCCTTGCTGGAGAAGGTGTAAACCGTGACTTTGTGCTTGGGCTTGATGAGGTCGCTGACGGAAATATACACCGTCCGATCCTTGTCGGAAAAGGGCTTCATCAGATATTTCAGCCCCTTTTGGTTGAAGGTCAGGGCCACCACGGTGTCGGAAACCGTCACCGACTTCTTACCCTCCGGCAGGTTGTAGCATTGGACCTTGAAATCCAAGGTCACGCGGTAATCCTTGGAAAAGGTCACCACAACCCATCCGAGTGCCGCGATAATCAGGCACACCAAAAAGGCGAGAGGCGGTAATTTCAGTTTCTTGCTGTTACTCATGGACTTACTGATTGTCTTTGTTCTTGGCGGCATTCCGCGCCATGTTTTCATCCACAGCGATGGCCGCTTTGTCAACTTCAATGCGCACATCGTTGGCAATCTCAATAACAAAGGTGGATTCTTTCACATCCACAATCTTACCGTGAATACCACCAATGGTCGTGACCTTGTCACCCTTTTCAAGGCTTTTTCTGAATTCTTCCACCTGTTTCTGTTTTTTGCGCTGCGGCAGAATCATGAAAACGTAGAAAATCACGAAAATAGCGATGAGAAAAATCCACATCAAACCACCACCGCCAGGTGCGGGAGCATTACCGGATGCTTGTAAAAGAGGGAAAATGTTTGTCATAATGAAAACTTTAAAAGGTTAATAAATAAATGTCTTATTTTGAGCTTGTTACATTTGCCGTGATAACCAAAATCGTCTCCGCTGGATAGGTGTTGGCTCCAACAAGAATCCGTTTCGTGACTTTCCCCTCCTGCGATTTGGAGTTGAAGGTCACCTGAATCTCGCCCGACTCACCCGGACGGATGGGTGCTTTCGGGGGCACGGACGTGGTGCATCCGCACGTAGCCTCGGAGGAATAGATAATCAGATTGGACTTGCCGGTGTTTTTGAACTTGAACGAATAGGTCAGCACCTCACCCTTCACCACTTCTCCGAAATCATATTGGGTGGTTTCAAACGTGATGACCGGCAACTTTTCGGCCTGCTTTTTGGATAATCCATTGGCTGTCTGCGGAATATGAACATCCGAAACCTGGAAGTCACCCTCCTTGGCTGGCTTCTGATGACAGGAAGCTCCAACAAACAGTGCCATGATGATGAACAGGTAAATGTTTTTTCTCATAACTATGGTTTAATTTTGATAAAGACCCCGCCCCGTCTTGTGCAGTTTGCCCTGATCGCGAAGGTCCACAATCATACGATCCAGAATACCGTTGACAAACACTTTGCTCTTGTCGGAACTGTAATCTTTCGCCAAGTCTATGTATTCGTTCAACGTCACTTTGATAGGAATGGTAGGAAACTCCAAGAGTTCGCAGATGGCCATCTTCATCAGCAGAATGTCCATGCCAATCACGCGGTCCAGCTCCCAATTCTGCAATTTGGCTTCAATCATCTCCTCATATTCGGCATCATGCTCAAGGGTCTTGCGGAAAAGCTCCCGGCAAAATTGCACATCCTCCACATCGTCCTTGAAGAGTTTCTGAATCTTGCAATCGTCGCCCTTGGTGGCTTTGAATTCCCCGACATTTTTATAAAACATGGCAAGCGCCTCCTCGTAATCGTCTAACCAGTTCGGGTTTTTTTCTCCGAAAAACCACCGGATGAAATCATTGTTGGCGATGATATTTTGGATGATGCTATACACCAGCTGGCGGTCCTCCTCATAACTCCTCTCCGGATTGGCCATGTAGGTGATGTACTCCTCGCTCTCTTCAATCTCGTGGAACAGTCTCACAATGAAATCCGTATCGTTGGTCCAATTGATATGATGTTGGGGAAACAGGACTTTCAGGGTTTTGTTATCCTCCATCTGCTGGATGATGCGGTTGTCCACAAACTTGGTGTTGGGGTTCAGATCCTCGAAGGTAGGATTGTGCTTGCCCTTCAAGTCCTCCAACTTGTTGCGCCGGTAATAGGTCACTTCGGGCAACATGGAAAAGAACCACAAGAACAGGGTGTAACAGTCTTTCACCGTCTGTATCAAATCCTTTTCCGCCGTCAGGGCGTTTTCAAAAGGCTTCATGCTGTGGGCATAGAGCGCCTGCATGGTTTTGGTTCTCAAATATCGTCTGCTGACCATGAGTGTTTGTTTGAGGATGGTTATTTATTTGAGTGTGAAATAGCTTTCGCCTAAGAACTGGTCATCGGTAAATACCTGCACCACATATTTCCCCTTGATGGCTTTGTCGTCCGACATCAAATCCCACGTCAAGGTCACATTTTGCGCCTTGTTGTTGTAATTGACCACCGACTTGGACGAATACTGCAGCCTTTGGCCATCGTGCACGAAAGAATAGGTCTCGCCAGAACCAGGGGTGAGAACCTTGCCTGTACCCGGGACTGCAATACGGCAATACACATTGACCGGACCGGGCTCGATAAGGGAGTTTTCGCCCAAAATCAGCGTCGTTTTGATGCGTTTCACCCGCGTGGCTTTGTCGGTGACCTCTTCATCGCCTTTAGCGCGGACCAAATAGCCGGCACTGTGGATGTTGTACGCCTTATAGACAGCAGCACCCGTGATCTTGGCCGTCAAATCCTCATTCGACTTTTGGATGTCGGCTTTCTCTTGACGCTCCTGCTCCAGATTGGCTTTCACTTGGGTGTTCTCATCCTTCAGGGCCTGGTTTTCCTGATACAGCTTATCCATTTCCTTCACATACTCCTGTGAAATGTTCTGCAGACGCTCCAGCTGGCGTTTGATTTTCCGATAGTCGGCTTGCGAGTTGATGAGCTGTTCGATTTCGGCGGCATTGGCCATAATGAGACTGTCTTTCTCGCTCAGTTGCGCTGACAAGTCGCCATATTGGGCTTTGATTTTCTCATGCTCGGCCAATAGGGAATCCAATTCGGATTTGAGTTCCAAATTGTTGTTTTCCACCTTGGTGTATTCCTTGTTCATCACCGGTTTGGCAAAGAAGGCCAGATAAAGCGTGGTGCAGAAAAACAGACCTGCCAGAATACCTAAAATCGCCACCCATTTTTTCAACGGGTTGGTTTCGTTTGTGTTAGACGGATTGTTGTTAAAAGAGCTTGTGCTTTCCATTTTTATGTTTTTTTTATTTTTTCAATTAAAATCCAGTTGAATAACGAGGTTATAACGGTTAAATTGTAATTTCTTCACTATTTTTCTTCCAAATAACGGACCAAGTTTTTCGGCAGATAAAACGTTTTGTTTTCCGGCATATATACGATGACCGAAGGAAGTTCCACCTGTTGTTTTTTATTGATGGTGAAATAATTCGTATAACTGGGTATTTCCAAGGTCTTCTTTTTGTTTTTGACTACAAGCACCATCTGGTTGGGTGCAAGACTGTCAATTCGGGTGGTATAACCGGCAAACACCGTATGATGATCGGCATAGATTTCCGATGTGAGCTTGGGCAGCGAGTCTGTCAGGTTGAGCTGGCGGCAGAGATATTTGTGCATCTGCTCGTTGGTTATGTATCCGTTTTCCACATCATTTTGCGGGTGATACATGGCATAGAACACATTCTCCATCGTATGGCCGAAGGTAGTGAATCCGAAGTAGGTGCGTCCATAAAGTATCTGGCTGAGCATCCGCTCCATCGAGATGTTCTGTTTGCGCTGCTCTTTGGGAATGGGGGATTTGTCGTAATCCTTGGCCGTCTGCAGATATTGGATTTCGACATCTGAGATTTGGACGTTGTAGTATTTCTCGATGAGAGCCGGCCATTCGGTCGTGTCGGCCTCCTTCAGTTTCTCGCCCATCGACCATGTGGTGAGCTTATAGTCATCAATCGGCGACATAAGCTCTTGGAGGGATTTCTTGTCGTAGCCTTTGTTGGATTTGGCGTTGCCGATAGTGACGGCACCCGTGCCGTGGTCAGGCATCACCACCACCAGGGTTTGTCCGTCCCTCTTGGCGAATTCGAAAGCCACCTGGCAGGCGCGGTCGAAGGCCAGAAATTCCGTGACGGCAGCCTTGCCGTCGTTGTCATGGGCGGCCCAGTCCACTTTGCTGCCTTCCACCATCAGGAAAAAGCCATTCGGGTTAGCAGAAAGAATTTCAAGTGCTTTTTTCGTCATTTCCGACAAGGTGGGCGTGACGTTAAGGTCACTTTCCATCTCATACGGCATGGATGTTTCATTAAACAACGCCCAAAAGGGAGCTTTCAGGCAGTTGTTCATGCCTTGGCGGTCATTGAGGAAGAGCTGATAGCCGTGGTTTTTCAAGAAATCTTGATAGTCGGAGGTTAGATACGAGACACCGCCGCCGATGACCACATCCACCAAATTATGAACCATTTGGGGGACTATTCTGTCATATTTGCTCCGTTTGGCCGAGTGTGCA
Source organism: Bacteroidales bacterium (assembly GCA_024682995.1). Taxonomy (GTDB): domain Bacteria; phylum Bacteroidota; class Bacteroidia; order Bacteroidales; family WCHB1-69; genus F23-D06. The sequence continues at coordinate 15,438 of JAIKYR010000104.1, forward strand.
GCGCAGTCCGCCGGAGTGGCATGCGGAAACTCGCAAGTGAAGACCAGACCCGTGGACTTGTGCAGCATCTGCTTGGAAGCCTCCAACAGTGTGGCCAACGGCTGGTAGGCGCGGGTGGCGTCCACTGGCACCAGATCATGGTCGGTTTTCACCGGATAGGTAGAAACGAAACCCGCCTGGGAAGCCTGACCCGTCATATAGCAGGAGGTGGTGGGTGCGGAATCCCCTATGGGCGCATCCGACGACCATGTGCCCAAAAGCCCTTTGATGTAGGGGTCGAGGTTCAAATTGTTTTGTGAGGGGTCGAGATAATGCTGGTACCAGCGGGCGGCAGACAGCAGGCTGGTGGAGGTGCCGTCAGGAATCATCACAATCACATTTTTGATGGGTTTAGGTTGGGAAAAAACCGTTAACACCATCAAAAACAATATGTTATAAAGAACGAAGCGTTTCATTTCAAATCTCGATTTTGAGGCGGCAAATATACGAAATAATGTGCTAATCCCATCGCTTTCCTGCATTTGTTGCATACAGAAAAAAGATTTTGGCTTGTGTTAAAATTAATTGTATTTTTGTAGCCTTAAAAAAAGTTAAAAACTACTGTATGGCGAAAAGAGACATTTTACCGATAATCCCCCGTAGCAAGAAGACGCGGTTCCGGTACCGCGTGGCGGTGATCGGTAGTGGGAGTTGGGCTACGGCCATTATCAAAATCATATCCTCCAATCTGGAGCACATCCACTGGTGGGTGCGCGACGAGGAGGCCGCCGAAGAGATCATCAAATACGGACACAACCCCAAATATCTGAGTTCCGTATTCATCAACCCGGAGGACGTGAAAGTCAGCACCGACATCAAGGCGGTGGTTGCCAAAGCCGAATATGTCATCATCGTCACGCCGTCGGCCTACCTGCACAAGACCTTGGAACCGCTGCAGAAAAGCCATTTGAGCCGTAAGAAGATCATCCTGGCGGTCAAGGGCATCATCCCGGAAACCATGCAGCTCATCAGCGACTACATGCGCACGCAGTTCAAGGTGCCGTTCGATAACCTTTCCATCATCAGCGGGCCGTCGCACGCCGAAGAGATCTCCCAAGAGAAGTTCACCTTCCTCACCGCCGCCTCTCCAAACCGCGAGCTGGCGGAGACTGTGGCCAAGTTCTTCACCAACCGCTACTGCCGCACTTCCGTGTCCAACGACATGATGGGCGCAGAGCTCTCTATTGTGTTAAAAAACATTTATGCCCTCGGTGCCGGCATCTACAGCGGACTGGGCTACGGCGACAACTTCATTGCGGCCTACGTGGCCAACTGCGTGAAAGAAATGAAATATTTTGTCTCTAAAATATACCCCAACGAGGAGCGCCACATCTCGGATTCCGTCTATCTGGGCGACCTTCTGGTGACCGCCTACTCCACCTACAGTCGCAACCGGCTCTTCGGCATCATGATCGGGCACGGGCTCTCCGTGCGCGTCTCCCTGCTCGAACTGCGCATGGTGTCGGAAGGCTACACAGCCTGCCGCTGCGTGCATGAAATCAACAAGAAATACCTCGCCGAAATCCCGATTGTGGAGACCATTTACGGGGTTTTATATGAAAACAACAACGTTTCATCCGAAATGAAACGCATTGCCGAACATTTTGTGTGATGATCCGCTTTGTAAAACATACGGATATCCTGCCCGAAAAATGGGACGAAGCCATTCTTCGTTCCCAGTCGCCAACCGTACTGGCTACCTATCATCTGTTGAACGCCCTCACGGCGGATTCCGCCTGGGATGCCCTGGTTATGGATGATTACACCGCCGTGATGCCGCTGCCTCACCGGGTGAAATTGGGCATCCACTACATTTACACCCCCTTTTTCCTCCCACAGTTAGGCATCTTCTCCCCCACCCCGACCAATGCGGAAACGACATTAGCGTTTTTTAACAATATTCCGACCAGATACAAACAAATCGACTTGCTTTTGAACACCACCAACGATGTCGGATTACTGAAAAACGAAACCATCCGACTCGTTTCCCATCAACTTTCACTCCAAAAACCCTACGAACAAATCCTGGCGGACTTTTCCCAGAACACCCGCCGCAACATAAAAGCTGCACAAAAACATTCTTTAACATATTTTGAAGATGAAATGATTATAAATGATGTCATTCATCTTTTCAAACAAAACAAAGGAAAGGGAAAAAACGTCCACTACGGAGAAAATGACTACCAAACACTTTTAAAAACAGCCGAACAACTCCTTGAAAAACAAAAACTTATAGTGGCTGGCGTACTCAATACTAACAAGAAGTTAGTGGCCGGAGCGTTCTTCCTTCACGATTACACCAAAATCCACTTCTGGTTTTCGGGGCGGGATGACGAAGCCTCCGAAGGCAAACCTATGTTCTTCCTCCTCAACGAATACATCCGCCGACACGCAGAAAGTGACAAAACCTTGGATTTCAACGGCTCTTCCGACCCCAACGTGGCCCGTCTTTACAAGGGATTTGGCGGAATCCCCTACGAAATCCCAATGCTTCACCACACCTCCACTTTGTGGAAAGTGCCAATGCAAGTGTATCGTTTTTTAAGCAAATAAAACTTTTTTAACACCATATCATTATTCAAAAACTGAACAAAATGTCATCCAAACATGCCTTTTTATTCTGCCTGATTCTGTTTTCCGTTTCGCTGACCGCACAGAAAGATTATACCCAATACGTAAACCCCATCATCGGGACCAACGGCATGGGACACACCTTCCCCGGCGCGTGCTACCCCTTCGGGGGCGTGCAGGTGAGTCCCGACACGGATACCATCCCTCACAACATCAACGGCAAATACCAACCGCGAGTTTACGACTATTGTGCTGGTTACCAACATCGTGACAACACTATCGTGGGCTTCAGCCACACCCACTTCAGCGGCACCGGCCACTCCGACATGGGAGACATCCTGCTGATGCCCTTCACCGGCGAGGTGCAGCTCAATCCCGGCACTGCCGACAACCCTGACGGAGGCTACCGCTCGCGCTTCAGCCACGAAACCGAGAAGGCCTCGCCCGGCTACTATGAGGTGCGCCTCAGCGACGACGATATCCTCGTGCAGCTCACCGCCACTCCGCACTGCGGCATCCACAAATACACATACCCCAAAGGCGAAACCCAGAAACTCATCGTGGATCTCAACCACGCCATCTACAACTACGACGGCAAGGTGCTGTGGGCCTCCCTGCGCATGGAAGGTCCCTACACGCTGACCGGCTACCGCATCACCAACGGCTGGGCACGGGAGAACTACGTCTATTTCGCCATCCATTTCAGCAAGCCCGTGGCCCACTACGGCTACCAGGATTTCGGGAAACAGGACTACCACGGCTTCTGGCGCCGTTTCGATGTGAACCACGACTTCCCCGAAATGGCGGGACGCAAGGTGGTGGCTTGGATAGAGTTTGAGCAGGATGATAATCCTGAACTGGAGGTGCAGGTAGCATTGTCGGCAGTCAGCACAGAAGGAGCTGAACTCAACTGGGATACTGAGACTAAAGTATCCCGCAAGGTGATCTTGAATCCCAGTGACAATACAACCACAAGTATAACAACGATGAAAACATTTGAAGAATTATGCCGTAGGACCAAACGAGAATGGAATGACAAACTCGGCATCTATGATGCAAAAGGCACTCCCGATCAACTCGCAATGTTCTACACCTCGCTTTATCACACGATGATCAATCCTTCAATATATCAAGATGTGGACGGAAAATATCGCGGTGTTGATCATAATATCCATCAAAACCAGGAAGGATACACCAATTACACGATTTTCTCGTTGTGGGACACCTATCGTGCCGAACACCCGCTGCTGAACATTATCAACCCAAAGGCCGCCTGCGACATGGTTTCCTCCATGATAGATCACGCCGAACAAAGCGTACACCAAGTTCTTCCAATTTGGAGTCATGCCGGCAACGAAAACTGGTGTATGATCGGTTATCACGGCGTGTCGGCAGTGGCGGACAACTATCTTTGCCATCATCCAAATTTTTATGGGGAAAATGTGAAGATGAATAAGATTCTTATCAATGCTATGCCCTACATCCTGAACAGCGCCAACTTGGATTATTATGACCATACGGATACGTACAAAAAAATGGGTTATGTTCCTTATAATCAGTCTTCTGTCGGCACCTCCATTACCTTGGAGAACGCTTATGAGGATTGGGTGATTTACAATTTGATTGACAAAGGAGATATTGCTTCCGGATATGAAAAGAAGAAAGAATCTTACCGTCAGCGCGCGCTGAATTTCAAGAACGTCTTCAACCCGGAGACGGGCTTTGCGCAGGCAAGGTACGAGGACGGCAGCTGGAAGACGCCCGCCGACCTGCTCTCCACTTCCAACGAAGGCTTCATCGAGGGCAACAGCTGGAATTACTCGTTCTACGTGCCGCACGACGTCAACGGATTAATCAAGATCATGGGCGGCGACAAGGTCTTCGTGAATCGTTTGGACGAGCTCTTCACGATGTATGTGCCCGACAAGTTCTTCGCAGAGACAGAGGATGTTACCCGCGAGGGCATGTTGGGCGGCTACGTACACGGCAACGAGCCCAGCCACCACATTCCGTACCTCTATATGTGGACCTCCCAGCCGTGGAAGACGCAGCTGCGCGTGCGCGAGGTGATGAACAAGATGTACAAAAACAATATCGACGGGCTGTGCGGCAACGACGACTGCGGACAAATGTCAGCGTGGTACATTTTCAGCGCGATGGGCTTCTATCCTGTCTGTCCCGCCAGTGGCCAGTACGTCTTCGGCGCCCCCTACCTGCCCGAGAACATACTACATCTTCAAAATGGCAAAACGCTGACCATCAAGGCGCCCAACGTCAGCGACCAGAATTGCTACATCCAGTCCGTCACACTGAACGGCAAACCCATCCACTGCGCCTACATCACCTACGAGCAGATCATGGGCGGTGGAGAGCTGGTTTTCACCATGGGCAGCAAACCGAACAAGAAGTGGTTCACCGAGAAGCCGTACTCGTTGGAGTAAAAAATTCAACTTATGCTTTTGGCTGTTGGCCGTTAGCTATTGGCCGTTGGCTTTTCTCTAAACTCTAATCTCTCAACCCTAATTTTCAAAATCTTGTCAGTCTCGCTCGATTGAAAGGATTGAGGGTGAAAAAGTCGCCATCCGCGGTGCTGATGACGAGCAACCCTTTTTCCTGAGCGTATTGCATAGCATCCTTGTCGTATTTGAGAGCCGCCGTGGCCACGAACACTTCTTTGTCGTTGTATTCCGGGAAAAACTTCTTGAATCGGGGCATTTTCTCTAAAAAGCGGTCAACGTCCTTTTTGCGGCAGTCGGTCTTCACCTCCACGGCGATGGCCTGTGTAGTATCTATCAGGAGCAGATCCACCTCGATTCCGGACTGGTTGTCGTGGTCGCTCTTTTTCAGGTTCGCGATACAACGATCGATGGCAAAGCCTGCTTTTTTGAACATCCGGAGGGCGGAAGGAGCCAAAATTCCCTCGGTGATGTGCCCAGTGGTGGAGGTAAATTGGTCAGCCAACTGTCGGTATTTTCGGTCAGTCTCCTTCATCTGCCGATCCGTTTCTTTCATTCGCCGGTCCGTTTCTTTCATCCGTCGGTCCGTTTCTTTCATCAATTGCTCCGTCTCCTGCTGAAGACGATACGTTTCCTTCATCAGTTGGGTGCTTTCAGCCAAAACCGCCTTTATATCACTCCAACTCATGGTCTGGGGGTCTCTTATCACCGGTTCCATATTCTTCTTTTTTGCGGTTACTGATTACATATTTTAACGACGCAAAGATATAAATTATTTTAATATAATCGTGAAAAAATTTAAATATTCTTAATTTTAACAATCAATTGTTAAATTTCTCTTTTTGGACCAGGGTATTGGGGATAAGGAATAACACCCCATATTACTACCCTGGCCTACGGCCACCCCTTCAAAAATTAGAAGGGGATTTTAACTCCTTAACTCCACATCCCCGAATCCTCTCAACTTTACTTTAATTTCCTTCAAATCCCTCACTTTTTTACGCATTGACGAATGTTTTTTACGCATTGACGAATCGGTATGAGTTAAAATTCATACTTTTGTCATTTTAAAAAAGTGGAAATCATCTTATTCTTTTATGTTGAAAATCAACATTATATAAAACAACAGAAAAGAATTATTTTACATAAACAAAAACACGGTGGTAATGAGGAAATTTACGACTTTAATTGTTCTTGCGATTTTGGCGATGGGCAGTCTGATGGCACAGGCTCCACAAAAATTTACCTATCAGGCGGTGGTGCGAAATACCAATAACCAACTCCTGCCCAACACATCGGTGGGAATGCAGTTGGTCATTTTGGAAAATGGCGTGGGTCCACAGGGTAATCCCATCTATGCAGAGAGACATGTGGCAACCACCAATGCCAACGGTTTGGTAACGCTGAACATCGGCGAAGGCAATGTCATATTGGGTAATTTCAGCACGATCAATTGGAGAGGCGGGGTTTTCTTTTTGGATATAGGCATTGATCCTACTGGCGGCAGTGATTACACGATATGGTCCACGCAACAGCTGTTGAGCGTACCGTACGCCCTGTTCGCCAACGAGGCGGGCAACGGCTTCAGCGGTGATTATAACGACCTGACCAACAAACCCAATCTTGCACCTGTAGCGACCAGCGGAAACTATAGCGACCTTTCCAATAGTCCGCAAATCCCGCAGATTCCGCAGAATGTGAGCGCCTTCCAAAACGACGCCGGCTACATCACCATGGATTCCGTGCCGTCCATTCCCATCAACGTGAGCGCCTTCTACAACGACGTGCCGTACCTCACCTCCTTCACGGAACAGCAGGTGTTGAGCATCCGCAACGATACTATCTTCCTCACCGGCGGTAGCTTCGTGAAACTGCCCGCTGGGTTCGATGGCAATTATAACTCGTTGACTAACAAACCGAATTTAGCTGCCGTAGCAACCAGCGGGGCATATAACGATTTAACGGGAAAACCCAATTTGGCTCCCGTGGCAACCAGCGGCGACTACAACGACCTCAGCAACAGACCGCAGATCCCGCAGATTCCGCAGAACGTGAGCGCTTTCTACAACGATGTACCGTACCTCACCTCCTTCACGGAACAGCAGGTGCTGAGCATCCGAAACGATACTATCTTCCTCACTGGCGGTAGCTTCGTGAAGTTGCCAGCGGGATTTGATGGCGATTATAACTCGCTGACTAACAGACCGAATTTGTTTGACGGCAACTACAACAGCCTGACCAACAAGCCCAATCTGGCTCCTGTGGCTACCAGCGGGGCATATAACGATTTAACGGGAAAACCAAATTTGGCTCCCGTAGCAACAA
>JAIKYR010000121.1 GCA_024682995.1 Bacteroidales bacterium
AACCGCATTAGTCTAAAGTCTTAAGTCTAAAGTCTAATTATCCTTCACGACAGTTTCAGCCGCTTCGATAATCTTAATGAAGTCATCGGGTTTAAGGGAGGCGCCGCCAATGAGACCGCCATCCACGTCAGGCTGGGAGAAGAGTTCCAGGGCATTCTTGGCATTGCAGCTGCCGCCGTAGAGAATGTAGGTGTCCACAGCCATCTGGGTGCCGAACTTCTTTTCGATGAGGGAGCGGATGTAGGCGAGCATCTCCTGTGCCTGCGCGGGCGTGGCCGTCTCGCCAGTGCCGATGGCCCAGATAGGTTCGTAGGCGATCATCACATTCTCCATCTGCTCGGGCGTGAGCGTGTAGAGGGTCTCCTCAATCTGCTGGCGCACCACGTCGAAGTGCTTGCCGGCCTTGCGTTCGTCTAACGACTCGCCGCAGCACATCACCGGCACGATGTCGTTGGCTAACAGACGCAGCATCTTCTTGAGCACGATGGCGTTGGTCTCTCCGAAATATTTGCGGCGCTCGGAGTGGCCGATGATGCAGAAGGAGACATCCATGCTGGCCAGCATCTCTGCGGAGACCTCGCCGGTGTAGGCGCCGTTCTCATATTCGCTCACGTTCTGCACGCCGGCGTAGAACTGGCTGTCGTCCTGACTGGCATGGTCCGTAACCAGCTCGGCATAAACCATCGGCGGACACAGCACGACTTCGGTGGCAAGATTGTAGTTCTCTAATTTTTCTTCGATGGAGCTGATCAGATCTTCTGCTTCCTCGAAGTCCTTGTTCATTTTCCAGTTTCCAATGACGATTTTCGATTTCATAAAGTGGTAGGTGTTTATGGGATTAATTGATTATGTTAATGAAAAGAAAATGGTTGCGAACTTGCACAACGCGGTGGCAAAGATATGTTTTTTTCGGATATAAGGATGATAAAAAAAGAACGGGGAATCCGGCCTCCCGAGGCCGTGCCCCCACACCTTGTTTGTGACAGAGCTATAGATGTCCCGAGGGACATGATTTTATTTACCCCATATTCCCGAGGTGGTCGGTGAGAGACGTGCCCAAAGGAACGCAATGTGGGGCTGAACCTGCCGCCGCTCACGATGAAGAAGCTGTCGAATTTAAGGGTGGCGAATGCTTGCGAAAATTGAGTATCTTTGCCGCCTGTTGTTTTTATTAAAACCTCTTGTTATGCGTTATCAACCCCTCTCTGCCCAGTTTTATGCCCGCAACCGCAAAAATGTGGTGGGCGAAATGGAACCCCAATCCCTGGCCGTGCTGGTCTCCCACGACGAATATCCCCGTTGCGGCGACACCACACACCCATTCCGTCAGAATTCCAACTTGCTGTACCTCTGCGGTATCGACCAGGAAGACACGTTCCTGACACTTTCGCCGTGGCACCCGAATCCGGATTATCGGGAGATCCTTTTCATCAAAAATCCCTCTCCTGAGAAAATCATCTGGTTTGGCCATCGACTTTCCAAGGAGCAGGCTTCGGAAATCTCCGGCATCAAGACGGTGATGTTCGTGGAGGAGTTCGAGGGTGTCCTGAACGACCTGATGACGCACGCACGCCATGTCTATCTGCACATTCCGGAAGATCCCCGCATGAAGCCTGACTTCCCCACGCGCGAGATACGGTTCGCCAAGCAGCTGCGCAATGATTACCCGTTGCACGACTACCGCCGGTTAGCCCCGATTCTCTATCCGTTGCGCGCCACGAAATCCCCGGAAGAATTGGAAACGCTTCAGAAAGCCTGCAAGATTACACGGGCCATGTTCGAGCGGGCGTTGAAGGTGGTGGAGCCTGGACGCTATGAGTATGAGGTGGAGGCCGAGATGACATGCGAACTGCTTCGGCAGGGGGCCACCACCCACTCGTTTGCCCCCATCGTGGCTTCCGGAGCCGACACCTGTATTTTACATTATATAAAAAATGACAAGGTTATGCAGGATGGTGACCTGCTTCTGATGGATTTCGGTGCCGAGTATGCCAATTATGCCGGCGACTGCTCGCGCACGGTGCCCGTGAACGGCAAGTTCACCCCGCGCCAGCGACAAGTGTATGAGGCGGTTCTCTCTATTTACAAAGAGACTATCCCGAAATTCAAACCCGGCATGACCATCCATAAGATCAATGATTTTGTTTTCAAACGGATGGATGAGGAACTGATCAAGCTGGGCCTTTACACCGAGCGTGATGTGGCCCTGCAGGATCCGGCCAAGCCCTGTTTCAAGAAATATTATATGCACAATACCAGCCACTTCATCGGGTTGGATGTGCATGATGTAGGCCAGCGTGACTGGGTGTTCCAACCCGGCCATGTGCTCAGTTGCGAGCCGGGCATCTACATCGCCGAGGAGGGCATCGGCGTGCGCATCGAGACCGACGTCGTTGTGGCCGAAAACCCCATCGACCTCTTCGCCGGCACCCCCGTGGAGGTGGATGAAATTGAACGGGAAATGATGCGGTAGAACCTTGAACTTTTGGAGAAACTAAGAAACTAAGCAATCATTCCACCATTTTAAACTATTAATTGTTAACTGTTAATTATTAATTGTTAATTGTAAATGTTCCTCCTTTCGCAAATATTATCCTGTCGCAGCCTTTCCATTGTCGGGATGGCTAAGAATACCGGTAAGACGGTCTGTCTGAACTATATTCTGGACCAGCTGCGCCGGACGGACAAGGTGATTGCGGTGACTTCCATCGGGTTGGACGGGGAGAAGACCGACCAGGTGACGCAGACTGAGAAGCCGGAGGTGACGTTGGCGGCGGGCACCTATTTTGTGACGTCGGAGTACCATTATCGCCAGCGGCAGCTGCTCTCCGAGATTTGTGCGCTCTCGTCGGAGACCACCTCGTTAGGCCGTTTGGTGACGGCCCGCGTGCTGCAGGAGGGCAAGGTCATCCTGACGGGGCCGTCGTCCACGGGACGTATCCGCGAGCTGATCCGGGATATGCGCGAGCGGGATGTGGACCTCACCATAATTGACGGTGCGCTCTCACGGAAGAGTCCGGCGTCTCCATCCGTTACCGACGGGCTGATCCTGACTACCGGCGCGGCCATCGCCCCAGATCTGAATACAGTGGTGGCGAAAACCCGTTTTGTGTATAAGCTGATTGGCCTGCCGGAATATGACACACCTTTGCGGGAGGAGTTGCTGTTGGCCGAGCCGGGCATCTTTACGATAGGGGAGAAAGAAGCCCATCGTTTGCCTGTAGCATCTCCTTTGTTGTTTGCCAAGTGCAAAGAACAACTTTTTTCAAAAGGCAACACCTTGTTTGTCAGCGGAATCGTGACGGATGCCATCTTGGATTATCTGCGGATGCAGCCGAATGTAAAGGATGTTGTCGTGGTAGTGAAGGATTTTACGAAAATATTTGTCACCCCGTTTGTGCTGCAAGGCTTTTTGCAGAAAGGCGGTCAGCTGATGGTGCTGAAAGCCCCGAATCTGCTGGCGATGTGTGTGAATCCCGTGTCACCCACCGGCTTCAAAGTGGAGTCGCGCCAGCTGCGCGAGGCATTGCAGGCAGTGGTGCAAGTACCCGTTTACGATGTGATGCAGATTGAGGGCTGATCACTTCTTCGGAATCCGGAATGTGACAGGCTGGCTGACGTGTTTGTTGTGGCGGGTGGTCACCACGAAATGGCACACGCCGATATCTCCCGGTTCCAAATCCCGTATTTTCACGGAAAAGTCGTCCCCTTTGTGGCGGGTGGCGTCCACAATGTAGCGTTGCGGATGCTTCTGCGTGTTGTATGCGAATTGAGCGTATTTGATTTTTTCCTTGTCAGAATGGGCCGTGCCATGGAAGGTGACGGTGGGGTGGTTGCCCGACAGGAAGCTCCTGTTAGGGTCGATGATGATTTCGCTGATGCCAAGAGTCAGCCCCTCCGCCGACAGCATCTCGGGCGAGCAGCGGATGTGAACCACTGGCAGGGATGGGGCTTTGCTCTGGTGGTAGTACCAGCCGATCCCGATGAGGATGACGACCAGTAGCGTTCCGCCGATATTCCACCAGCGGGATTTCGGTTTCGTTTCAGGTGTGACGTGCGCGAGATCGGTGGACATGACGATAGCGGTTTAAAAGGAAGCCTGACCATTCAGTACAAGGCGCCAGTGGTTATGGTTCTCGTCATCGTATTCTAAAATTAGCTCTTTCTTCGTGAGCTTCATAACTTTGGCGACGTATTCGTAATGGTGCCCCAGGATGGTGAAATCAAGTGCCAGCTGGGTGTTCTTATCCTGCAGGACCCATGTGCTGAAGGTGGATTCACGGACCTGCCCGTTGTAGTAGAGCATGACGGTCAGGATGTGGTCGGCATACATGTTGTAATAGACTCCCGGACGGTTGGCCTGGAGGTCGGCATCCTCAATGGTCTCACCGTTTAGATAGACATGCACCACCTTCCAAGCGTTGACGATCCGGTACTCGGGATTGATTTTGGTGCTTTCCGGATAGCAGGAGGTGCAAAACAAGGCCACGAAGCCTAACAGAATGGCGAATAGGATCTTTCGGGGTTTCATTTTTTTTCAATAAAACAGGTTAAACATTCCTGTTTATGGACAGGATGAATTGAATTTGCAAAAGTAGTGATTTTTTCATGATGCGATAATAATTTGCCTTTTTCAAACGAAACTCACTGAATACCAAAGTTTTACAAATCTGCATACTTTATTCTCGTATTCAAATCCT
>JAIKYR010000141.1 GCA_024682995.1 Bacteroidales bacterium
CAACACCTGCGACTGTTCCGGCAAGGCTCCCAAGCCCTTCATGCGCGACATCGGTGCAGTGGCTTCAAAGGATGTCGTGGCCATTGACCAGGCCTGCCAGGACCTCACATCCAAGGCCTACGACTGCGAGCATGTCTTTCAGAAAGTGAATCATGTCAGCGGCATCGAGCAATTGAAATATGCCGAGAAACTGGGCATGGGCAGCACCAAGTACGTCCTCATCGATGTGGCCACCGGCCAACGCATCACCTTGGATGAGGCGGTGAAACAAACGGAGAAGAAACAGGAACAGAAATAATATCATTTGATTATGGATAAAGACAATCTTCCGGTGGGAACCCGTGTCGCCCACGAGAAATATGGCGAAGGCATCATCAGCATGAACGGCGCATTGACGTACAAGGTCATCTTTGTGCGCGGCGGCGAGGTGGAATTCTCGAAGATGAGCGTGCAACTGGAAGTCATTGAGCCGGTGGAAGCGGCTGACGACAACCAGCCCAAGCTCAACCTCAAAGAATTCGAGCGGGTGCTCACCCATCTGCTCACCAAATACAACGGCATCGAGCACAAAGTGGAACTCGGCAAGAAGTGGCAGGGCGGCACCATGACGCTCCAGCCCGCCAACAAGGAGCTCAAGCCCAAGGACATGCCCATCGAGACCTTCTTCCACAAGATTGTGATGATGCGCGACCGCCTGCGCGTGCTGGAGCAGAACATCAACAGCAGCACTTCGCTCTCCGACGAGGAGAAGGTCAACCTGCAGCAGTACATCTCCCGCATCTACGGCAGCATGACCTCCTTCAACGTGCTCTTCGAGAACAAAGAGGACTATTTCGTGGGCACGGCGAATGCATGAGGGTAGAAAGCATCGAAAAGAAATTCACATACTTGATTGTAATTTAAATTTCTGGAAAGGCTTGGATAAAAGTGTTCCGCACGACGAACTACGGTGTCCTGCAACATGTGAATCTGGTGCTGGAGGACTTGGATGACTTTATTGTCATGCATTATCGACATGAAGAGAAGTCATAAGGAATGATAACTCATATTTATTACCCCGCCCTTCGGGCACCCCTTCTGGATTCAGAAGGGGAGTTGACTTCACGCGGCACCACCGAGGTGCCACAAGCATTATTAACAATGGAAAAATGTCGCCATAATCTTCTCTTTCAACAGCACAACCAGATTACGGTCTCTCCGTCGTTCAAGAACGACGGAGCAATTTCCTTGATGCGTGGATTCCGGAGTTTGGGGATGGCCTCTTTCAGGGCCGTACCCCGGTTGTAACCGTGTACCACAACAATCTTTTCTATCCAGCGCGGGGCGTTTTTCACCTGTTCGCGAAGCAATTTGAGCGCCTCGTCCACGGTCATCCCATGAATGTCAATTTGAATGGTGTTGTTTATCTTGGCCATTGGATTTAAAAATAACGATATCAAACGGGTATCTGGAAAAACTTCGCAAAAATAAACAAATATTCCATCACTATTTCCCTGCAAGCCTTGCAGCTTTCCATGCGGTGGGATATGGAACGTATTTTTGCCGGGTAAAATTTTTATCAACCTTTTAAATCCTGTATTATGAAAAAGTTATTTCTGATTGCATTTTTTGGCATCACGGCCATGTTGGCAACATCTTGTCTTCCATTAAAATCCCTGTCTTCAAACCAAAATGTAAACCAAACGCAGGTGATTCTTTCACAGGCAAATTTCAAAGTTGTGGGTATTGCACGAGGTGAAGCTAAAGGAAATACAGACACAAAGATCCTTGTACAGAATGCTTATTCTAAAATGATTGAAAACGCCAATTTAACGGGTTCACAAGCCTTGGTCAACATCAACTATGAACGTCGCGACAAACATAATCGTTGCACACACGTAATTGTCACCGCAACAATTATTGAGTTTACCAAATAAAATCTATTTGCATTTATGTCCAACGAAGTCCGAAGGTTTTCCTTTTCATTTGTCCTGCTATTTATTATTTTGTCTTATGGTCGAGTTGATGCCCAAACGATTACGGATATTCCTGTGCAGATAGACAAAAAAATCACCAGCAAGGGAAAGTCAATATCAACGGAATGGTGCGCCAGTGTTTCTTCAGATGTTTATTTGATGGATACAATAATAATTCGTCAAGGAACTCCCGTTGCCATTACAATTGAAAGAGCCAAAGCACGTCCTTTGGGAGAAGAGGGAACAATGACTCTCCGTTTTTTGCAGACAACGGATGTGAACGGTCGAAGCTTAAAACTCCAAACGTCCGTTTTTATATCTGGACGTGACCGAGAAGCGTTGGCTATTGGTCTTGGATTAGGTTTGGGCTTTTTTACCATTGTGGGCTATTTCTGTTTTTTAGTAAAAGGCACGGAAGCAGTTGTGAATCCCGGCACATTGTATTATGTAAGGGGATCTTTGAGCTACTAACCCTAAAATTGAAAACGCTGCGGTTGACTTGATGTTCATAGTTGTTCCAATATTATTCCTATCTTTGCCATACGTTTCTCATTATTCATACAAAAATATCCTATTGAAAATAAAATACTTATGGAACATCAACTTTTGAATTTCGGCGGGTATCGGTTGAATGCCCCGGATATGAAGCAGATTCTTTTCATCAACCAGCGGATGGACCCGAAACTGGACGCTTTTTTTGAATCCCACTATGACGAGTGCCGCCAGCTGTTTGACCAACAGGGTTATGATTTTGTGTATGCCCCCAAGGTCTATACGCCGGAATTCTGCTGGAAACTGCTCACCTACAACTTCCCGGAAATGCCGCCATCCATCTTGGAGGCACGCCGGCGAAGCCATTCTCTCAATTACATCCTGGACTATCCCGTCCGCTATCTCTACGACGCATTCACGGTCGTGGGCGGGCATGCGCACAATTATCTTGCCGGCCTCGTGTCGCCTGCGGTGAACGACAGCAAGTATATCGGGGACAATTACCCCGAATTGTGCGATTAGCAGCAATCCGGCACCCGACAGCTCCATTTCTTCCCGTTGGAACACGGCACCGACGAGGAGGTATTCGCTCAACTGGAGGAGATTATTGAATGGAAGCGGGCGAACGATCCGGAGCAATCCCGTACACTTTATTCCAAAATAGGCTGGACCGCTGATGAGGAGTTTCCCGAAGACGCATATAAATTGGTGGACGAGATCCGCGAGCGTGTGGATATGCTGCGCGGCATGGGGATAAACGAGATGATGCTGAAGCGTGTCCTGATCACCCTGCCCGGCACATTCGGTCGTTTGGTCATCACCGCCGATTTTCGTATTCAGCTTCCGGATTTTGAGAAAGAGATTGAATTGTACCCGTTGCCGAAAACTGTGTACCTCTTCTTTCTGCGCCATCCCGAGGGCGTCTGCTTCAAGGATCTGCCGGACCACAAAGCGGAGATCCTGCGAATATACCAGCGCCTCATGAGCGACCGTTATGACGCATCGATGGAGGAGAGTATTGACAAGCTGACCGATCCTTTCAACAATTCCATCAACGAGAAATGCAGTCGAATCCGCGAGGCTTTCCTGAAAGAAATGGATGAGTCAATGGCGCAATACTATTTTGTGACAGGCGGGCGGGGCACACCCAAGAGCATCAAGCTGCCCAGGAAATATCTGCATTGGGAGGCAGACTTGTAACCCACTTTCCGACATGCATTGTATAGTAACCAATTGATGACTTCTGACATCATTTTTGATCCTTTTTTTCAATATATTGGAATATTTCGTATCTTTGCCGCTTTAAAAACTGAATCTAAAAGATAAAACAATCATCCCCTAAAATAACAAAGCAATGAGTGGCGGTTTGTATTCGATGGATCAAAAGGATTTTGATCAGACATTAGATTTAACCCGGGTGAAGCCTTACGGCGACACGATGAATGACGGCAAGACGCAGCTGAGCTTCACGCTGCCCGTGCCCTGCGGCGACGAGGCGGTGGAGGCTGCCAAACAACTCCTCAAGAAGATGGGCTTTGACAACCCGCAGGTGGTTTATTACAAAGAACTTACAAATGGATTCACGTTTGTGAACTGCTACGGCTCCACCACCCATACGGTGGACTATACCACCATCCACGTGCCGAAAGTGGAGTCCACGGTGTGGTCCATGCAGGAGACCGACCAGTTCATCCGCGAGCATATCGGACGAAAAATCATCGTGGTGGGTGCCAGCACCGGCACCGACGCACACACGGTGGGCATTGATGCCATCATGAACATGAAGGGCTATGCCGGCCACTATGGCATTGAACGCTACGACATGTTCGAGGCACTGAACATGGGCAGCCAAGTGCCCAACGAGGAGTTCATCGCCAAGGCCGTCGAGATGCACGCTGACGCCCTGCTGGTGTCGCAGACCGTAACCCAGAAAGACGTACATATCAAGAACATGACCGAGCTCATCGAGATGCTGGAGGCCGAAGGTCTGCGCGACAAGCTCATCGTCTGCGCCGGCGGCCCGCGCATCACGCACGAGCTGGCAAAGGAACTCGGCTTCGACGCCGGCTTCGGCATGAACACCTACGCCGACGATGTGGCCTCCTATTTAGCCCAAGAAATGGACCGCAGGCTCCATGCCTAACCCGTTCCTTGACGGCGGGGAATAACGGCTCCGGACCTGCCGGAAGAGCCCTGTTTCACTTAAAAAAACGGTATTCTGAAAAGTGTGTTTTTTATCGTGAAAACGCCTCAGGCTACCGTTTTTTTTCGTATCTTTGCACGTTTTATAGAATTAACAAAAGAGATTGAAAATGAGTGAGATAGAAAAGACTATTCCGACTGAAGAAACCTATAGCGCCAGCAATATTCAAGTTTTGGAAGGCCTTGAGGCCGTCCGTAAACGTCCCGCCATGTACATCGGCGATGTCAGCGACCGCGGACTGCACCATTTGGTGAACGAGGTGGTGGACAACTCCATCGACGAGGCCCTGGCCGGCTACTGCAACAATATCGAAGTGACCATCCTGGAAGACAACTCCATCTGCGTTCTGGACAACGGGCGCGGCATCCCCACCGACATGCACGAGAAGGAGCATCGTTCCGCCTTGGAGGTCGTGATGACCGTGCTCCACGCAGGCGGCAAGTTCAACAAGGATTCCTACAAGGTGTCCGGCGGTCTGCACGGCGGGGGTGGCTCCTGCGTGAACGCCCTGTCCAAACACATGGTTGCCGAGGTGTTCCGCGAAGGCAAGCATTTCATGCAGGAGTATGCTTATGGCAAGCCCCTGTATCCGGTGAAAGTGGTGGGCGAGAGCGACTATCGCGGCACCAAGATCACCTTCACCCCCGACGAGACGATCTTCTACGTGACGACCTACGACTTTGAGCGCCTTTCCGACCGCCTTAAGGAGTTAGCATACCTCAACAAGGGCATCCACCTCTCCATTGAGGATTTGCGCAAGACCAACGAGAATGGCGAACACCCGAAGCACGAGTTCTACTCGGAGAACGGTCTGCGCGACTTCATCATGTATCTGGATGAGGGGCGCACCAAGATCACGTCCAAACCCATCTACATCGAAGGTGAACGTCAGGGAGTGCCGGTGGAAGTGGCCATGCAGTACAACGACTCCTTCACCGAGAACATCCATTCTTACGTCAACAACATCAACACCATAGAGGGTGGTACCCACCTTACGGGTTTCCGCTCCGCCCTGACGCGCACGCTGAAAAAGTATGCCGACGACAACAACATGCTGGACAAGCTCAGCAAGGGCAAAGAGCGAGTGGAAATCTCCGGCGACGACTTCCGCGAGGGTCTCACGGCCATCATCTCCGTGAAGGTGGCGGAGCCTCAGTTTGAAGGACAGACCAAGACCAAGTTGGGCAACAGCGAGGTGGCCGGCATCGTGAACCAGATGGTGGGCGAGATGCTGACCAACTATCTGGAGGAGAACCCGAAAGATGCGAAGGAGATTGTGGACAAGGTGGTGCTGGCTGCGCAGGCCCGTCACGCCGCCCGCAAGGCGCGCGAGATGGTGCAGCGTAAGACCGCCTTCGGCGGCTCCGGCCTGCCCGGCAAGCTCTCCGACTGTTCCTCCAAGGACGCCTCCAAATGCGAACTCTTCCTCGTGGAGGGCGACTCCGCAGGCGGCACGGCCAAGCAGGGCCGCGATGCCCACTACCAGGCCATCCTGCCGCTGCGAGGCAAAATCCTCAACGTGGAGAAGGCCATGCAGCACCGTATCTTTGAAAGCGAAGAAATCAAGAATATCTATACCGCCCTTGGCGTCACCATCGGCACAGAAGAGGACAGCAAAGCCCTCAATATCTCCAAACTGCGCTACCACAAGGTGATCATCATGACCGATGCCGATGTGGACGGCAGCCATATCGCCGCCCTGATCCTGACCTTCTTCTTCCGCTATATGCGCGAGCTCATCGAGCAGGGCCACGTCTATATCGCCACACCGCCGCTCTACTTGATCAAGAAAGGCAAATACCAGAAGTATGCATGGACCGAAGAACAGCGCACCCAGTACACGGCAGAGGCCGCCGGCGACAAGGAAGAGGCCAAGGTACACGTGCAACGCTACAAAGGTCTTGGTGAGATGAACGAGGAACAGCTCTGGAGCACCACCATGGATCCGCAGTTCCGCACCCTCCGCCAGGTGACCATCGAAAATGCCCTCGAAGCCGACCACGTCTTCTCCATGCTGATGGGCGATGAGGTGCCGCCACGTCGTGAATTTATTGAACAAAATGCCACTTATGCAAACATCGATGCCTAATCCGGACCAGGAACCTATAATCCCTGAAACCGTAGAACAACCGCAGGCCGACACGAACGAGATGCCGGCACAGACCGACCAGCCGCAAAGCGATGGTCCTATCATCTCGGAACCCCCTACCGTGGTGTCGTTCCAGAATGTAGACATCTACCAGAAGAAAATCCTGATTCTGCCGAAAATATCCTTTACGGTGAAACAGGGCGAGTTCGTCTATCTGATCGGCAAGACGGGCAGCGGCAAATCGTCCATCCTCAAAACGCTGATCTCGGAAATCAAGCCCAAAGGCGAAAAAGCCGAAATCATCGGCTTCGACCTGCTGACGATGAAGCCGAAGCGCATCCCGGAACTGCGCAAGAAGCTCGGCGTGGTGTTTCAGGACTACCAGCTGCTGAACGACAAGACAGTGATTGAGAACCTGATGTTCGTGCTACGGGCCACCCGTTGGAAAGACCGCAACGCCATGCTGAACCGCTGCGAGGAGGTGCTCTCCATGGTGGGCCTCTCCACGAAGGATTTCAAGCTGCCCTACCAACTGTCAGGCGGCGAGCAGCAGCGCGTTTGCATTGCGCGGGCCCTGCTCAACAACCCGGACGTGATCCTCGCCGACGAGCCTACGGGCAACCTCGACCCCATCACCGCCGAAGAAATCTTCCAGCTTTTCCACACCATCAACAAGACAGGCACCACGGTCATCATGGCCACCCACAATTTCCCGATGATCGACAAGTTCCCGACCCGTACCATCTGCGTGGAGGACGGGAAGCTGATTGATACTGTTGTCTGATGCTCTCCATCCTGATTCCGGCCTATAATGTGGACTTGCGTCATTTGGTGCGCGACCTGCTGCGCCAATGCCGCCAGCTGGGCCTTACGTTCGAAGTGCTGGTGGAGGATGACGCCTCAGATGCCACGTATCATCGCTTCTATGAGGATATTGCCCACGAGCCGGAAGTTACGTTGCTGACTAATGAGGAGAATCACGGCCGCTCCAAGGTCCGCAATCATCTGGCCGACACCGCACGCTATCCCTATCTGCTCTTTATGGATTGCGACGCGAATGTGAAGAAACCGGATTACATCTCCCACTATCTGCAGTGCATCCGCAGCCGTTCGGCGGAAAGCAAACCGTTCGTGGTGTCGGGCGGACTGGCCTACCGCGAACAGGTGCCGGAAGACGACCATCGTTTGCGGTGGAAATATGGCGTGCGCCGTGAGGTGCGTACTGCCGCCCGCCGCAACATGAAACCTTACGCCGCCTTTACACCGTTTAACATGCTCACAACCAAGAATCTGTTCCAGATTTGCCGCTTCGATGAGTCCATCTCTTCGTATGGTTTTGAAGACACGCTTTTCGGCATCCAACTGCAATTGGCCAACATTCCGCTGGAACATGTTGACAATGAGCTCTATCACGACGGCATCGACGCAAACGACGTCTTTCTGAAGAAGGTGGAAACGTCAATCAACAACCTGGTGCACCTTTACCGGAGCCAAAAACTGCCGGACAGCTTCATCCAAAACAGCCGGCTGATGCGGATGTATGCCCAATGCGGGCGCTATCATCTGACAGTTCCTGTGCATAAATTACTGAACGCCGCAGATAAAATCCTGCAGCATTTTGTCCTGAAAAAATCCTCCCTGCTGGCCTTGGATCTGATGAAATTGAAATTCCTCTGCGACCGCATGGCCGGGGAATCCGTCACAGACTGAACATAATTTGCGCCTTCACTTCGGATTTGTGCGGCTTGTCAATCTGATTCAGACCGCTACTGATGACCTTACGGTCCAGATATTCGGTTCGCGATACGCGAAGCCATACGCTTAGCCATTTATATTTGTAACGCAACACAACATATCCCCTAATCCCTTTGTAATAATAGCTTCCAACGGTGAACGCATAGTAAACGTCATCTTCGTAAGCATACAGACGTTCGTCATACCTGTCCGTGTCAAAGAAGGCCATCCGCAACCGCAGACTGATATCGGGTTTATTGGTACTCCAGGAAAAATCCTGATACACAAGTATTCCGCTATATGTTAAACGACTACGGGGGTAATGGTTGAAACAGCCTTCGATTCCGGTTTTCAGGCGCACGCTCGGATGCGGCGTGTTTGTCCATAACAGCCTCAATTTATGTCTGTTATATTTATTGATAAGCCGATAATGCGTATCCGTCTGGTTTTCAGATTTTTTTGCTAATGTATAACGAATATCAAGCTGACTGTTGCGCGAGAATTGGCAATTGGCGGAAGTCCCCAAAGCCAGACACGCTACGGGAGCGTCGCAACGATAAGAAGGAGTAGTCAGATGATAATAGTCGAAATAGGCGTTCGCCGTTAACCGCCGGCTGAAGATTTGCTGGAATGTAAGATAGACACCACTCTCGCCCCGGTTGGTGCTGGCGGCTCCAAAAGCCTTGCCTAACGGGGTATGGAAAGCACGGTCGTAGTGGCGTACCAGTACACCTGCCTTGGTCGTGGGTGTCATGGAATAAATGGTCCCTTGCAACACACCCACCTGTCCCGCTTGGTCAACTCCAACCTCTCCAAAAAGAACAGTATGTTTTATTAGAACTTGATAATCAACAGAAACATTAAATCCATTGGGAAGAAACGACGAGGTAATTTGATGCGACAAGCCCTCCTGTGTGGTGTCGGTGAGGGTGTGGCACACCGCCCGAAGTCCGATTCGGAAGAGTGCTCGCTGCCAGGAGAGGTCAGCCCCATAGTGGTTTTCCAACGTTCCGAAAGAGCGTCCGCCAAAGAGCGTGCCCTTCCACTGCTGATTGCCCATGCGAAGGGCAAAGCCCCGCAGGAAGTCACCTTCATTGCAGGGTGCCACCGCCCGGATGGCAGTCCCGAAGCGACGCAAGGCATCCGGACCGCCACCTCTACCCGAAAGCAAAGCGCTTCCCAAGGCCAATCCCTGGCCGAAATTGAGACGGTAATCGCCCACCACGGCCTCCTTGATAAGGCCTATGTTTTTTAAACAAAGGGAGCCGGCATAAAAATCGAATCCGTACGACTGCTTCCCTCTGAAAAACTGCTCGCCGGGATCTTTTTCACCCGCTAATTTCAAAATAATGTGGTCGTTCATGTTCCATGTATAGCGGAAGCACACGTGCCCGGGCGTGCCCGCGTAATGCGTGGAGCGCGTAGTATCGTACCCCGCCTGCCTCTCCAGCACCCGCCCATATCGGAACCAGAGGGTGTGGCGACTTTTCCGAAGGAGATCACGCCATTGGAATTTTGTGTCATCCTGGCCGGACACCGTCAGCAGATGCCGCAGCCGCTCCATATCCTCTTCACTGAAACCCGGTATGGCGGCAATTTCATACAATGTGACAAGCGGTCCGTACTGTTCAATATAGAGTTGCAGCTGGTAAAACTGGTATGGTGTCATTCTAAGGGTTTTGATGGCATATTCGTATGGTAAATCATTAATATCATGTTGGTTATAAACTGAATTTTCCATTTGTTCCTGCAATTCCTCCGTATAATCATAATCGTTTTCCTCAGTTTGGTCCAACAGATTTTCCAGCTCATCCAGCAGAATATCCATGGAATATAGGCTGTCCGTTTGCGCCATCAACAGAGCCGGACTACGTATTAAAACATATAAAACAAGAATATAGAGAAGCCTGTATATCTTGTGAGAATGTAGGATGGAGAAAAAAAGATGTGTGGTCATGGTTTAGGGGATTAAAAAATATAACTGATTTGGCAGGCGGGCGAGAATCCCACTTTGTAATGCCATTGGGCGAAGCATCCGAAGAGGAGTTTTTTCCAAGGCACATTAATACTGACTGTCAAGCTGTTGAGTCCGCAGCGGGTTTCCAAAAACAGATACGTTATCGGATGATACAGCAGCCGGATGCCGGCATTGAATTTTCCCGGCAACTCTTTTTCGCAAAACAGGCTGCCAGCCAGATGGCGGTCGGGAAGATAGCCTATTTGCATGTAAAAGCGGATGGGGATGGTTTCGTGCCCTACAACGCCGTATTTCAGCGCCGCCGGGTTGGAAACAACCATCCCGAGGTTCAGCTTTTCCGTAATGGCGTAGTAAAACGAAAGCGCAAAGGTGACGGAATGCTGGCAGGCGTAGTGGCGGGCGTGTTGCATGATATAAGTCCCTTGGAGTGAGACAGCCACACGCCCGCCGAAGCGTCTCCCGTAGCCCGTCTGCATTGTCATCTCCCCGAATGCGTGGTAGCCGTAATGCGAAAGAGAAAGCAACAGGTTATGTCCCTTGCGTGTGTATGTGCCACGCAATACAGAGTTTGTCATCTCCTTAGTACAGAAATCGTTACTTACCTCTAACGATAAGAACGATGAGGTTACCATGCA
>JAIKYR010000138.1 GCA_024682995.1 Bacteroidales bacterium
GGAAGGTTACCTCAAGAAACCGTCCAACGTGAACAATGTGGAAACTTACGCCAACATCCCGGTCATCATCAACAAGGGTTGGGAGTGGTTCTCTTCTATCGGAACAGAAAAATCCAAAGGTACGAAAGTGTTCGCTCTGGCTGGCCAGATCAACAACGTCGGCCTTATCGAGGTCCCCATGGGTATCACCCTTCGTGAGGTTATCTACGAAATCGGTGGTGGTATCAAAGGTGGCAAGAAGTTCAAAGCCGTGCAAACCGGTGGTCCTTCCGGCGGTTGCTTGACCGAGAAGTTCCTCGACACGCCCATCGACTATGACAACCTCGTGGCAGCTGGCTCTATGATGGGTTCTGGTGGTATGATCGTCATGGATGAAACCTCCTGTATGGTTTCCGTGGCCAAGTTCTACCTTGACTTCACCGTGGAAGAGTCCTGCGGCAAGTGCTCACCCTGCCGTATCGGTAACAAGCGTCTGTGCGAAATCCTTGACAAGATCACCAAGGGCCAAGGCACCATGGAAGACCTTGACAAGCTCCGCAACCTGGCACATGTCATCAAAGACACGGCCCTCTGCGGTCTCGGCCAGACCTCCCCGAACCCGGTGTTGTCCACCATTGACAACTTCTGGGATGAGTACGTGGCCCACGTGGTGGACAAGAAATGTCCCGCCGGCCAGTGCAAGGCCCTGAAACAATATGTCATCGATCCTGAACTTTGTAAGGGTTGTACCGCCTGCGCACGCAACTGCCCGGTCGGCGCCATCAAGGGTACGGTGAAGATGCCGCACGAAATCAACCAAGAGCTCTGTATCAAGTGCGGTACCTGTATTGAAAAATGTAAGTTTAACGCAATTAGTATTAAATAGTAAAAGGGTATTAATATGGATATGATAAAATTAACAATAGACAATAGAGAAGTTGAAGTGCCGAAAGGTACTACTATTCTGAAAGCCGCTCAAGGCATGGGTATCGATATTCCTACCCTTTGCCATTTTGAGCTGAACAATTTGGGTGTTCACAACAAACCCGGCGGATGCCGTATTTGTGTGGTGGAAGTGGCCGGTCGTCGTAACCTGGCTCCCGCCTGTGTCACCGAGTGTATGCCCGACATGGTGGTGAGAACGAACTCCATGCGCGTGATCAACGCCCGCAGAACCGTTCTCGAGCTGATCCTTTCCGACCACCCGGCCGACTGTCTGCAGTGCGCCAAGAACGGCAACTGCGAGTTGCAAGACCTCGCCGTGCGTTTCGGCATTCGTAAGAACCCGTTCATCGGACCGGAACACGAGCAATCCTCCTATCAACTCGAGGTTTCTCCGTCCATCATCCGCGACATGAACAAGTGCGTTATGTGCCGTCGTTGCGAGACGATGTGTAACGAGATGCAGACCGTTGGCGCTCTGTCCGCCATCGAGCGTGGTTTCCCGGCAGTGGTTTCCACAGCTTTCAACCAGCATCTGGATCACTCACCGTGTACCTTCTGCGGCCAGTGCGTCGCCGTTTGTCCGGTGGGCGCTCTTACCGAGGTTGACCATACTGGTGCTGTTCTCCGCGCTATCGTGGATCCGAACAAGAAGACGGTTGTCCAAGTGGCTCCCGCTGTGCGTGTGGCCATCGGCGAAGAGTTCGGTATGGAACCCGGCACCATCGCTACGGGCAAGCTGACCGCCGCTCTGAAGGCTCTTGGTTTCGACTATGTGTTCGATACCGACTGGTCTGCCGACTTGACGATTATGGAAGAAGGCACCGAGCTTATCGGCCGTCTGACCAAGTATCTGGGTGGTGACAAGAGCGTTCCGCTTCCTATCCTCACCTCCTGCTGCCCTGCATGGGTGAACTTCTTCGAGCACCAATTCCCTGAGATGAGAGATCTTCCTTCCACGGCAAAATCTCCGCAACAGATGTTCGGTGCTATCGCCAAATCCTATTTTGCTGAAAAAATCGGTATCAAACGCGAAGATATGATCAGCGTGTCTGTGATGCCTTGCTTGGCCAAGAAATATGAAGTTGGCCGTGACGAGTTCAAGGTGAACGGCAATCCTGATGTGGACTACTCCATCTCCACCCGCGAGCTGGCCCGTCTCATCAAGATGGCCAACATCGACTTCAAATCCCTTCCGGATGCTGAATTTGACAGCCCGCTCGGTGAATCCACCGGTGCTGCTGTGATCTTCGGTACCACGGGTGGTGTGATTGAGGCCGCTGTTCGTACCGCATACGAAGTCATTACCAAGAAACCGCTTCCGAAGATCGACTTCGAAGAGCTTCGTGGTTTGGAAGGCGTTCGTAGCGCCACCATCGATGTGGACGGCTTGAAGCTGAACATCGGTATCGCCCACGGTCTGAAGAATGCCCGCAAGCTGCTGGAAGACATCAAAGCAGGTAAGTGCAACTTCCACGCCATCGAGATTATGGCATGTCCTGGTGGTTGTATCGACGGCGCAGGCCAACCGCTGCACCACGGTAATGCCGACATCATCAAGGCTCGTTGGGAGGCCATCTATCGCGCTGACCGCGAAATGCCGATCCGTAAATCCCACGAAAACCCGTCCATCCAGGCTATCTACAAAGAGTACTTGGGTGAACCTTGCGGTCACAAGTCTCACGAACTGCTGCATACGCACTATTTCGACAGACAGACCACCGTGGAAGTGGATTTAAACAAATAATTAATCTGAAAAAAGCATAAACATGGATAATAAGAAGATTATAATCAAAATGAAACCCGAAGTCAGGGAAAAAGTTATTGAGATCTGCAATAACTTCGGCAACAACCCTGGCGAGCTCATCAATGTCTTACATCAAACGCAGGACTTCCTCGGCTATCTGCCGGCAGAGGTTCAGGAGTTGATTGCGGAGAGACTGCACATGCCGACCGCCAAGGTTTACGGTGTGGTTTCCTTCTACGCATTCTTCACCATGACCCCGAAGGGCAAATACCCTGTTTCCGTGTGTATGGGTACCGCTTGCTACGTGCGTGGCGGCGAGAAGATTCTGGACGCCTTCAAGAAAGAACTTGGCGTGGAGGTTGGTCAAACCGATGCCAACGGTATCTTCTCCCTCACCTCGTTGCGTTGCGTCGGCGCCTGCGGTCTGGCCCCCGTCTGCCTCGTGGACGGCAAGGTGTATGGCCGTCTGGCTCCTGCCATGGTCAAGGACATTGTCAAAGAATACCGCGACAAAGAGTAGTGTCTTCCACTACTGCTGAAAAAAGACGGTCCAATGGGCCGTCTTTTTTTGTGTATATATATAAATTATGTATTTTTGCCCTTGCAAAAGAAGAGATTATGGACAGTAAAATGATAGAGACCATCTGCGAGTATTTCAAGACCCAGCCGGTGTTGAAGGCCTGGATCTTCGGTTCGTATGCGCGTGGGGAGGAGACTCCCGAGAGCGATGTGGACATATTGGTGGACTTGGATTATTCCAAGCCTGTCGGTTTGGAATTTATACAAATGCAACTGGACTTGCAATCTCTTTTGCAAAAATCCATTGACCTTGTTTCCTCTCGTGGGCTGTCAAAATACATTAAACCGTACGTTGATTCAGAAAAGCTGTTACTCTATGAATGCTAAAATCTCAGACCATATAAGAGTGATGCACATTTTGGATGCCATCAAAGAAATTGAAAACTACATTCTAGGGGCAGACAAAGATACTTTTGCAAACAACTCCATGATGTTTAACGCCACATTGCACCAGTTGGAAATCATAGGAGAGGCAGCAAACGGCCTCAGCGAGGAATTTCTCATGAATCATCCCGACACTCCCTGGGCTCGAATTATCGGTTTGAGAAACCTGATTATTCACGAATATTTTGGTGTTGACGACCAGACAATTTGGAGTATAGTCACCATCAATATTCCGCAATTGAAAGAGTATTTGTCCAAACTGAACGAACAATAACGATTTAACCCGCAAGCTATGGACGGCAAGGTGTATGGACGTCTGGCTCCTGCCATGGTCAAAGACATTGTGAAAGAATACCGCGACAAAGAGTAGTATTTACTGCTACTAACGAAAAAAGTCGGTCCATCGGGCCGACTTTTTTTGTGAATAGTAATTTACGAATTGCGGGGCAACGTAGTGACGCATTGCATTGCGCCTCCAAAATTTGAGGCTTTTTACTAATTTTTCCTGTTGAGGTAATCCCAATTTTTCATACCTTTGCGGTCCTTAATTTAATATTAACCCATTAATACAAAAATTATGGATTTAACCAGTATCATCAATTCCCTCACCGGCAACAATATGATCGGTGAAATCAGCAAGAAATTCAACATCGACACCAACAAGATTGTCAACGTCATCAAGGCGGCCATCCCCAAATTCCTGAGTGCCATGCAGAAGAACGCCGGCACCACCGCGGGCGCATCCGCTCTCGTGCAGGCGCTGAGCAGCCATGCAGGTCAAGGCATGGGTTTGAACATCGAGGACGGCAAGAAGATCCTCAGCAAGATTTTCGGCGGCAACCTCGGTTCCGTCATCTCCGGACTCTCCTCCCAGACCAGCACCACCAACGACCAGGTAAGCAACATCCTGGCCTCCATTGCCCCCAATCTGCTCTCCGTTCTGGGCAAGAATCACGCTTCCGCTGGCAGCAACATCGGCAACGTGCTGGGCTCCCTGCTGGGCGGCAGCAGCAGCAGCTCCTCAGCCTCCGGCGCGGGCAAACTCCTCGGCGGCCTGTTGGGAAAGATTATCAAGAAATAAGATATCCTTATCCAAATCCGACTCACTCCCAACGGAAGCACTCCTTCCGTTGGGAGTTTTTTTGTTTGTTGATTTCCATAAAATCTGAAGCGAAAAACATCAACTTCACCCCCTGTTTTACTCATTAACATATTTTAACATTTATAATATACTTATATTC
>JAIKYR010000074.1 GCA_024682995.1 Bacteroidales bacterium
GTCGGTCATCTTCAAGTTGTAGCCGATTTCCGAATAGACATACTTGTGGTCAAAGCCAAATGGCAGAGTGCCAAACTGCTGGGAAAAGCGCTTGCCGCAAGTGTTGTTGTCGCCGCCGGCGCAGTAACAGTCGCGTCCCCAGTCGCGGAACGCACGCACGATTCTCGCCAGCTGCGGGTCGTTGGTGCAGATGGCTCCGCCCTCGCCGGTGGTGATATGGTGGGCGGGATAGAATGAAATGGTGGAAATGTGACCGAATGTGCCGGTCTTTCGGCCCTTGTATTCGGAACCGAAAGCGTCGCAGTTGTCTTCCACCACCCACAGATCGTGCTCTTTGGCTATCTCCATGATGGCATCAATGTCAAACGGGTTGCCGAGGGTGTGTGCCAGGAAGATGCACTTCACTTTTGGGGTGATGGCTTTCTTCAACATTTCGACGTCAATATTATAGGTCGGAATGCTAAGATCCACGAAGACAGGTACAAGTCCGTTTTGGATGATAGGTGTCACGGTGGCGGGGAATCCGGCGGCCACGGAGATCACTTCGTCACCAGGCTTCAGCCTTTTGTCACCAAGTTTTTCAGAAGTCAGGGCTGTGAACGCCAACAGGTTGGCGGAAGAGCCGGAATTGGTGAGCAGCACATTCTCCACTTCCAAAAACTCTGAAATCTTGCTGGAGAATTCTTCGGAGAATCTTCCTTCTGTCAGCCAGAAATCCAGCGATGCGTTCACGGCATTCTGCAATTCCTCCTCGTCAAACACACGACCGGCATAGTTCACTTTGGTCTTGCCGGGCACGAACTCTTTCTCTTCAAAGCGGGCTTTGTAGTATTCGGCGGTCAATGCCGTGATCTGTTTGCGTAATTCTTTATGGTTCAACATAATATGTTATTGGTTATTCAAATGTAATATATCTTCGTTATTGCAGTGTCTCTTCCCGTGTGGTGATGATCTTTTGTGCTATTCTTTATTATGCATTTTTTCGTGACGACTCTTTTCGTAATGGCAATCATAAATGTTGTTCTAACCAAAGGTTGAAAAATTTGTCGTAAACTTGATATACCCCTTTGTCCATAGTGAGCAAACCCTTGTCTATTAGAGCCGGGACCGCTGCTTTAACGGAATTCGGGGAAAGCAACCCGTGCTTTTTCACAAATTTTCCGGATGTAATATTGACAGCCTTTTGCTCTTTCCCAATTGCCACCAACACTCGGCTTTGCTTTTCCGGTAATTGATAGAGTAAATCCTCATATATCGGGGATGAGATGTCTATAATCGCTTGTATTGCACTGTCAATATCCCTTGTTTTACATACACCATTGATGGGGGTTCGAAAGAAAAGTTCGTTCATGGCACGTTGGATGTAGTATGTAACACCCTCAAATTGATTGTATAATTGTTCTACGACCTCATTTTCTACTTGTTTGCCATAATCTTGAAAATGATATTGGCAAAAAGACGTGTACTTGTCCAAGGGTAGTCGGTTCAATCCATAGATGGTCACGCTCTGATAAAAAGGACGTGCTGGAGAGAGGAACATCGATCCCATCAAATGCTGACGTGAACCGGAAAATACAAATTTGGCATTGCTGCAATATTGAATATACGTCCGCAATGCAGCCTCGATGTTCGTGTCGGCATATTTTGTGATTTGCTGGAACTCGTCAATAGCTACGATACAGGGCTTATCTGCGTTTTGCAAGTAGGCGAATATTTCTCCCAAGGTGGTGTCGGGAGCCTCTATATCACCCACACTCATAGTCCATGAAGGCAATCCATTAATGTCGAAACTGATTTCAGACCTGACTGAAGCGAGCATTTTTAGAAATTTTCCCCATATTTTTTTCCCATGAGGCTTGAGCGTTTCCAAAATAACACTTCCCAGCTTACCAACCATTTCCGAAACCGATTTGGTTGAATATATGTCAACTATAAAGGTATAGTACCGTTCTGCAATCTCTTTTTGTGCAAAACAATGCCGGAGCAAGTCAGTTTTCCCATATCTACGGGGAGATATCAGAGCCACATTGTTACCATTGGTCAGCAATCGGACAATGTCTTCCGTCTCCTGTTCTCTGTCGCAGAAATAAGCAGCTCCCACATATCCTGTCGTGACAAAGGGATTGTCGAATATTGCCCTGTTCCTATTTGTTGCCATTTTTCAAAATCTGATTTTGCAAAAATACAAAATTTCCATTTTATGGAAATCATAAAATGACAAAATTTCTGTTTATCTGCTCCTTCATCAGTTCCACTATGGATGAGGTTCCTTTCTGATAGAACATTTTATACCACTCCAATGTCATCTCCAGAGCCTGTCGTGCATTGAGGCGTGGCCTCCAGCCCAGCATTTTGCCGGCTTTGGTGATGTCCAACGAGAGCAGTTCCGCCTCGTGTGGTTGGTTGGTGAGTTGTGGGAAAACAAATGTGCCGCCTCCCCATATTTCCGTGGCCATCTGCGTCATTTCCTCCACGGTCAGCGTGTCGGCAGGGTTCGGCCCGAAGTTGAATCCTTCGGCGTATTTGACAGGGTCTTCCATCAACTTTTGAGCCAGCAGAATGTAACCGGAAAGCGGTTCCAACACGTGCTGCCACGGCCGCACGGCCTTGGGATTGCGGATCTGGATGGCCTCACCTTTGGACAAAGCCCGCACGATGTCGGGGACCAGCCGGTCGGCGGCCCAGTCGCCCCCGCCGATGACGTTGCCGGCGCGGGCCGAAGCGATAGTCTTATGGTGCTGTTCGTAATCGGCAGGATTGAAAAACGATTTGCGGTACGAGTCGATAACCAGTTCGGCGCAGGCTTTGCTGGCACTGTAGGGGTCGTACCCGCCGAAGCGGTCGTCCTCCTTGTAGGCCTGTCCCGTTTCGTTGTTCTGATAGACCTTGTCGGTGGTGATCATCACGCCCACGCAGGGTTTTTCCAGCAAACGGATGCCGTCCAGTACGTTGGCGGTGCCGATGGCGTTGACCTCGAAAGTCTCGGCAGGGATCTTGTACGAGGTGCGCACGATGGGTTGTGCCGCTAAGTGGAAAACAACGTCCGGCTGGAACTCGCGCATGCTTTTGTGCAGATGTTCCGTGTCCCGAATGTCTCCGATGATAGAGTGGCAAATTTTCTCACCTTGAATAACTTCGAAAAGGCTGGGAGTGGTGTTTGGCTCCAGGGAATATCCCATCACGTCCGCCCCCATTTGATGCAGCATATACGTCAGCCATGCACCCTTGAATCCCGTGTGTCCGGTCAGAAAAACCTTCTTGTTGCTTAATACGTTGTAAATCACAATGTATAACCCTAACTATTAATTGTTAATTGTTAACTGTTAATTGTCCCACATTTTCCACGGAGCTTTGCCGGCAGCCCACATTGCTTCGAGGTTCTGCTTATCACGTTGGGTGTCCATACAATGCCAGAAGCCGTCGTGTTTGTAGCCTTTCAGCTCGCCCAAGTTGGCCATGGCTTCAAGAGGTGCTCTTTCAAAAACGGTGGAGTCCCCTTCGATGTAGTCGAAAATCTGCGGTTGGAAGACCATGAAGCCGCCGTTAATGACGCTGCCGTCGGAGTCGGATTTCTCACGGAAGGCCTTGATGGAGTTGTTGCTGTCCATTTCAATAACACCGAATTTCTGCCCGACATTGACGGTGGTGATGGTGGCAATCTTGCCATGGCTTTGGTGGAATTTCACCAGTTCTGCGATGTTGATGTCTGCCACACCATCACCGTATGTGAGCATAAAAGGCTCGTTGCCGACATATTTTTGGATGCGTTTCACACGCCCGCCCGTCATCGTGTTCAGACCTGTGTCCACCAGGGTCACTTTCCAGGGTTCCACCGCCTCAGTGTTCAGTAGGGTCATTTTGTTGTCTTTCGTGAAGTCGAACATGATGTCGCTGTTGTGGAGGTAGTAATCCGCAAACCATTCTTTGATAACATAATGCTTGTATCCGCAGCAGATGATGAAGTCATTGTACCCATAATGGGAATATATTTTCATGATATGCCACAAGATAGGCTTGTCACCTATTTCAATCATCGGTTTGGGTTTGAGGTGGCTTTCCTCACTGATACGGGTTCCGTAACCTCCGGCCAAAATAACGACTTTCATAATAAAAATGTTCTAATTATTGAATGCGCAAAGATACAAAAAAAATGGCATTTGTGACCTGTTGCCGTTTCCGAATAAAAGAGAGAGGACTGTTATCAGCCCTCTCTCTTGTCATTGATTTTCGTTGTGATAATCGCTTGTTAGTAACGATACGAATCCGTCTTGAACGGACCTTCCACCTTCACGCCGATGTAGTCGGCTTGCTTCTGGGTGAGTATCGTCAGTTTCACGCCGATCTTGCTCAGATGCAGGCGGGCCACCTCCTCATCCAAGTGTTTCGGAAGGTTATACACGCCGATTTTGTAGTCGTTCTGCCAGAGGTCGAGCTGGGCCATCGTCTGGTTGGTGAAGGAGTTGCTCATCACGAAGGAGGGATGTCCCGTGGCGCAACCTAAGTTCACCAAGCGGCCTTCTGCCAAGATGAAGATGGAATGGCCGTCGGGGAAGATGTACTCATCCACCTGCGGCTTGATGTTGCGTTTCCTGATGTTGGGCTGGGCTTCAAATGCGCCCACCTGGATTTCGTTGTCGAAATGGCCGATGTTGCACACGATGGCCTGGTCCTTCATCTTGTTGAGGTGATCCACGGTGATGACATCGCAGTTGCCGGTGCAGGTGACGTAGATGTTGCCTTCTTCGAGGGCGTCTTCCACGGTCTTCACCTCAAAACCCTCCATCGCGGCTTGCAGTGCGCAGATGGGGTCCACTTCCGTGACAATGACGCGTGCGCCGTAGGATTTCATGGACTGGGCACAGCCTTTGCCCACGTCGCCGTAGCCGCATACTACCACCACCTTGCCAGCCACCATCACGTCGGTAGCGCGCTTGATGCCGTCGGCCAGCGACTCGCGGCAGCCGTACTTGTTGTCGAACTTGGACTTTGTGACGGAGTCGTTCACATTGATGGCAGGGAAGAGCAGCTCGCCGCGTTCCATCATCTGATAAAGACGGTGCACGCCCGTGGTGGTCTCCTCCGACACCCCTTTGATTTCCTTCACCATGTTATGCCATTTGTGCGGGTCTTCTTTCAGTATCTCTTTCAAGGTCTGGAAGATGACGGCTTCCTCGTGGGAAGAGGGTTCTTTGTCTAAAACGGAGGGGTCTTCTTCCGCTTTGTAGCCTAAATGAATGAGCAAGGTGGCGTCACCGCCGTCGTCCACGATAAGTTGCGGACCCTTGCCGCCGGGGAATGACAAAGCTTGGTTGGTACACCACCAGTAGTCCTCCAGCGATTCGCCCTTCCAGGCGAAGACGTTCACGCCCGTGGCGGCGATGGCGGCGGCAGCGTGGTCCTGCGTGGAGAAGATGTTGCAGCTGCACCAGCGCACCTCCGCGCCCAAGTGCACCAACGTTTCTATCAGCACGGCGGTCTGGATGGTCATGTGCAACGATCCCATGATGCGCACACCCTTCAAGGGCTTGCTGTCCCCATATTTTTCGCGCAGAGCCAGCAGACCCGGCATCTCCTTTTGTGATACTTCAATGTCTTTGCGGCCCCATTCGGCCAACGCCATATCGGCGATTTTGTATTTGAGATTATAATCGGTCATGTTCGTTTCGATATTTGTAAAACGTAGAGACGCAATGTGTTGCGTCTCTACTATAAATGTGTGTCCAAAATATTATCGGGGCGGATTCATTCGCCTCCGTTCATTTATTTCTGCATGGTGGTCGGGTGCATGTCGGCACGGGTGTAGATCTCGGGCTTGAAGTATTTCTTCATGAACTCGACCATCTCCTTTTTGGTGACGGAGTTGACGATGTTGTCATATTCGGACGGGCTGATCAGCGGTTCGTTCTGGTTGACTTTGCCGCTGATGAAGCTGAGCCAGAATTTGTTGGTCTGGATGTTCTTGGCTCGCGTGCTCAGCATCTGTTTCTTCACCAGCCCCATGGTTTTTTTGTCCGGACCTTTGACTTTGAAATCGTTAAGGATTTTCAGGCTGGCGTCGGCCAGTTTGTCGGTCTTCACGGGGTCGCAACCCAAAAGGATCATCAGCGTCATTTCAGGACGAGGCAGTTTGCTGGCGCTCATGTTCACCATCGGGGAATAGACATCGCCCATCTTCTCACGTACGATGCGCACGAATTGGATGTCCAAAGCCTCGCCAATCATGTCGGCGATAATGGAGTTGCGATAGTTCCAGTCGATGGGGTTGGAAATGATCATGCCCATATAGCCCTGCTCTTCGGAGCCGGCGTAAACCGTCTGTGTGGAAGCCTTGTCAGGACGCGGTTTCAACACGTTGAGGTTGTAGTTCTCTTTCTTATTGGGATCGGTCTTCATGGAGCCGAGGTAGAGTTCCACAAACTCCTTCATCTGCTTTTCATCATAGTTGCCCACGAAATAGAAGGTGAAGTCGGCGGGATTGGAGAAGCGTTCTTTGTAGATTTGCACAGCGCGGTCGAAGTTCGCTTGGTCAAGGTAACTCTCATCCATAGAATAAGGTTGCATCATGTAGGGATCGTGGCTGTATGCAGCATCGATAAACTGGCCTAAGTATTTGTACATCGGCATGGCGGAGATCATCTTGAGTTGTTCTTTGGTCTCGTCCATCACCAGTTGGAATGCGTTCTCGTCAATGCGCGGATTGGTAAAGAAGGCGTTGAGATATTGGAAGAAGAACTCCAGGTCTTTCGGGGAAGAGGAACCGCTGAAACTTTCACTCAACAGATTGATGCTCGGAGACACACCGGCGTTTTTACCTTTCATCTTCTTCATCAAAGAGTTGTAATCCAGACCAGCAATACCGCCACGGTCGATGATGTCGGAGGCGAAGTCGGCGGAGGCAAGGTCTTTCACACCATAAAGCGATTTTCCGCCCTTGCTGGAAGCAGAAAACAGGATTTCATCGTTCTTATAGTCGGTTTTCTTCAGATAAATCGTGATGCCATTGGAAAGTGTCCATTTTTCGGCACCCACAGCGTCGATTTTCTCCACGTTGGTGATTTTGCCGGGTTTAAGAGATTCTTTTTCAATAATTTCCTGGTCTTTGTAGGTGTCCACGTAGGGAGTGACATTGGCTAATGATTTGTCGTTCAAGATGGAAAGGATTTCCTCTTTGGAAGGTACTTTCACATTCTCTTTTTCGGGGGCAGTGACGATGGCCACCATGTTGTCTTCGGTAACCCAATTTTTGGCCAACGCGTTGATTTCTTCCAGTGTGATGCCTTCAACCAGTTTTTTGGCGTAGGTGTTCTCACGTTTGGCACCCGGGATGGGATCCTGACGCAGGAAGTTGTTAATGTATTGGGAGGCGAAACGGGCGGATTCGGTCTTGTCAACCTCTTTGGCAGCCTTGTCGTATCTCTCCAGCAGGTCTTCTTTGGCGCGGTCAAGTTCGGTTTGCAGGAAACCGTATTTCAGCACGCGGTAGTCTTCTTGCATGACCACGCGCAGAGCCTCGGGGATGCGATTCTCTTTAGCCATAGCGGATGCCATGTATGCATCCGTGTTGCCAATGAAAGAGCCATATCCTGCGGAAGCACCGATGAAGGGACATTTCGGGTCTTGTGTCATCTCTTCCAGACGAGCGTCGAACATGATGTTGTAGAGGTCAATGCAGAGGTCTTGGCGGAAATCGCCGATGGTTTTCATTGCGCTGTGCGGGTGCTTGCGAATAAGCATCACCTCGTTGCCGGTGGCTTCTTTGTCGGTGCAGACGGCCACGAGCGGCTCTTTGTTGGCACCAATGCCATAAATCTCTTTTTTGCGCGGGTTCTCCTTGGCGGGAATGTTGCCGAACATCGTCTTGATTTTCGCCTCCACTTCGGCCACATTGATGTCACCCACCACGATGACGGCTTGCAGATCCGGACGATACCAATCTTTGTAGAAATCTTTGATCACTTGGTAATCGAATGTTTGCAAGATGTCCAGTTTACCGATGGGCATACGGTCGGCGTAACGGGAATCCTTCATCAGGATAGGCCAGTACTCTTTGCGCATACGGTCGTCGGCGCCGAGGCCGAGACGGTATTCTTCGATGATGACACCACGCTCTTCGTCAATCTCCTTGTTGTCGTAGAGCAGACCGGCAGCCCAGCCTCTCAGAATCTTGAGGCCGAGGTCAATGTTGCCAGGATCGTCCGTCGGCATGGGAATCATATAGACGGTCTCGTCAAAGCTGGTGTAGGCGTTAAGGTCGGCGCCGAAAACCACGCCCTTGCTGCGCAGGTGATCCACCACGCTGTTGCTCGGGAAGCCTTCAATACCATTGAAAGCCATGTGCTCAGTGAAGTGGGCCAGACCCTGCTGGTTGTCGTTCTCCTGGTTGGAACCGGCATTCACGGCGAGACGAAACTCCACACGGTTCTTCGGATAGGTGTTGCGGCGGATGTAGTAGGTCATGCCGTTGTCCAACTTTCCGATGGTGACGTTCACATCATTCGGAATCGTTTTGTTCAAATCCAAATCCTGCCCCCAGGCCATGCCAATGAAGGTGAAGATGGAGATAATAGCAAAAAACAGTTTTTTCATAATTAAGATTTATTTGATGGATAAAATTATTATGTAAGATTATTGTCATTTTGAAGAACTTGAGGTATTAGCGGCCGCTTGCGTACTGCGGCTGTATTTGATTTTGCGGGTCAGGATGAGTACCACGCCCAAGATGGAGATGAGCAGCAACGGGATGACGATGTTGAGTGTGGCTATCAGCGTCTTGCGGTTGCGGATCTTGTCGGGAGCCAACGCTCCGATTTTGAAGTTCTTGGCCCGCAGTTGCAGCAAGTCGTCATCCGCGCACAGGTAGTTCACGCAGTTGACGATGAACTGTGTGTTGTCGAACATGGTGCGGGTGTAAATGTCGTATCCGGCAGGGTAGGGCTGGTTACGCTTTTTGTCAAAGGGGTTGCGGATGATGTCGCCGTCCGCCACGAAGATCTGGCGGGTGGGCACGCTCTTGGCCCGGTAGTCCAGCTCTTTGAGGGTGTCGAACTCCACAGGCAGGATGCCCTTGAAGGCGGATTCGAACTCGCCCTCAACGAGTACGGCCATCGGCAGGTTGCGGAAGGCGAATTCCTGGATGTTGGGCTTGGCCACCCCCACTTTCAAGGTTACGATGGAGGGCGTGGGCACCAGTTTGGAACGTTCTGAAGAGGTCATCAACACCGTCTTCTGGAGGTCGGCATTCTTGCCTACAAGGTCGATGCTGCCGGCAAAGTCGGATTTTATCTCCTTGATATTACGTACAATGGGATGGTCGCTGAAGTTGACGACATCCAGACTGTACGGGAAGGCCATGAACTTGAACTGTGGCTGGTCGCCAATCACGCCCACCTGCTGTGGGATGGGCAGGCAGCTCAAGTCCTGGATCAGGTTAGGGTTGATACGAACCCCGTAGGTGAAGAACAAATCGTTGATGTACAGGGCGCGCGGCGTGGCGAAGAATTCGGGTGTAGATTGCAGGCTGTCTAACGAGGCCGTGGTGTTGTCGATGAGCCACAGTACCTTGCCACCGCGCATGATGAACTGGTCGATGATGTATTTGTCGTATTCGTTGAAGGGTTTTGTAGGCTGCGCAACAATGAGCACATCGTAGCGGTTGTCGCCCAATTTCAAGGTTTGGCTGGCGGAATCCGCCACGCTGATATGGCGTAGGGCGTTGATCTTGCCGTCCAATATGATGCGGCTGGTGTTATAGAAACGCTGCAGCTGCATGGCTGTCCAGCAGGTGCTCCAGAAGTCCAGCTCGCCGTGGCCGTCCAGGAAGGCGACGTTCGGTTTCTCGGTCTTCATAAGCCGGCGGATGGGCGACACCAGATTGTATTCTAACTCTTCAATGGAGTATTGCAGCCAGTCGGCTCCCGACGGGTCGGCCACAACCAGTTTTGCGGGATACTCATGGTCACGGTAGGAGACGATAGCCCCTGGGATGACCATGTGCGTGGAGAAACCGTTGGCATCTTCGCGGCTGATGGGGATGGGATCCAGTCCTTTTTTTACAAATTCCCCCAAAATGCCATTCACCTCGTCGTTGGTTTTCCCCTCCAACGGGTCAATGAACTCAAAATAGACTTTCTTCGAATAGCTGCGGAAATCTTGCAGCATCTGCTCCACCTGCTTGGCAAACAGCTGGTAGTCGGCGGGCTGGTCTTTGCCTTTGAGATAGACGCGGATGTAGATGCGGTCTTCCAAGTTCTCCAGCATCTCAATGGTGCTTTTTGACAAGGAGTGCCGTTTGTCTTTGGTCAGGTCGATGCGGAAGAAAAGGAACGAGGACAGGATGTTGATAGCCAACACGACAAGAAGGGCCACTAAAAGGCCGAGAAGCGTGTTCCGTTTAAACTGTCTGCTTCCGTCAGCGTATTGTTTGGTATTGCTTTTTTTGCCGAATAACTTCATAGTCTGCGTCTCTAAAGGTTACCATTTGCGTTTCAGAAGTACGATTCTCGTGCCGAAGAGGAATAGGAAGATGACACTGCAGAAGTAGATGATGTCGCGGGAGTCAATGACACCCTTGCTGATGGAGGCATAGTGGTGTTCGATACCTAATGTCTTGATATAGTAGCCGAAAGCCCCGAGCGATTCGAAGGAGTAGATAAAAGCGAAACCAAACGAGAGGATGAAGCATAATGGGGCGGCAATGATGAAGGCCACAATTTGGTTGTTGGTCAGGGAGGAGGCGAACAAACCGATGGAGATGAACGAGGCCCCTAAGAATATCAGTCCGAGATAAGAGCCCCATGTACTGCCCATGTCAATGTTGCCCACAGGGTTTCCTAAGAAATAGATGGAGATCACATACACCAATGTGGGTATCAGTGCGATAATCAGCAATGTCAGGCAGGAGAGGAACTTGGCCCCGATAATCTGCATGTCGGTCAGAGGCTTGGTGAGCAGCAGGTCCATGGTGCCGGTGCGCTTCTCTTCCGCGAACGACCGCATGGTGATGGCCGGAACGAGGAACAGGAAGAGAAACTGGGAGAGGCTGAACAGCCCCTGCAAGTCGGCCAGCCCTGCATCCATGATGTTGTCAATGTTCGGAAACACCCAAAGGAACAATCCCGAAATAATCAGGAAAACCCCAATGAAGATGTAGCCTATAATCGAACTCAAAAACGACTTTATCTCCTTGATATATAAGCTAAACATAGTTTATGTCATTAAGGCGGCAAAGATACAAATAAAGTGCGAATGCACGGTTTGCAAAAACGGTGTTTCCACCGCTTTTATTTCAATCCGTCGCGTGACAGCAGGGCTTTGACCTCTGGTTTGCGTCCGCGGAAGCGGATGAACATTTCCATTGCGTCCTCCGACCCTCCTTTTGAAAGGATAGTCTCCACATAGCGGTTGGCGGTTTCGCGGTCCATCACGCCGTTCTCCTGGAATACGGAGAAGGCATCGGCTTCCAGCATTTCAGCCCATTTATATCCGTAATAACCAGCAGCATAGCCCCCGGCGAAGATGTGGCTGAAGGAGGTGCTCATACACGCTTGCGACACGGTGGGCATCACATCCAGCGGCTTAAATACCGACAGCTCTTTGGCCTGGATGTCCTTCATGTCACGAGCTGGCGTGGTGTGGTACATCATGTCCAAATAACCGAAGGAGAGCTGACGCACACAGCTGTAGCCCGCCAGATATTGACGCATTTTCTTAAGACGCTCGATGTATTCCTCCGGAATCGGCTCGCCAGTTTTGTAGTGGTAAGCAAACGTCTGCAGGAAATCCGGCTCCGTGGCCCAGTTCTCGTTCAGCTGGGAGGGCAGCTCCACAAAGTCGCGGGGACTGTTCGTCCCGGAAATGGAGGCGTATGGCACCTCCGACAGCATCCCGTTCAAGGCATGGCCGAACTCGTGGAGGAATGTGGTGACCTCACTGAAGGAGAGTAGTGAAGGCTGCCCGTCCGAGGCAGGGGTGAAGTTCATCACCAGACTGATTAACGGACGCACATCATCTCCGTTTTCGTCAATGTATTGTTCGCGGAAGTTGGTCATCCAGGCCCCACTCCGCTTGGTGACTCTCGGATGGAAGTCCAGATAGAGCACCGCCATGAACTGGTTGCCTCGGTACACGTAATAGGCGGTCACATCCGGATGATACACATCCACATCCAGAGCGGGTTCAAAGCGCAACTCGTACAAGGTGCCAGCCAACTCGAAGACACCCTTGATGACACTCTCCAGCGGGAAATAGGGTTTCAGCATCTCCGTGTTCAGGTCGTAGAGCTCGTTTTTCTGTTTTTCGGAATAATAAGCAAAATCCCAGCGTTGCAGGTCGCCCTTCAGTCCGTTGGCAT
Source organism: Bacteroidales bacterium (assembly GCA_024682995.1). Lineage (GTDB taxonomy): Bacteria > Bacteroidota > Bacteroidia > Bacteroidales > WCHB1-69 > F23-D06. Next base: position 12,350 of record JAIKYR010000074.1, read on the forward strand.
GGGCGAATTTGGTAAGGGTTCCCATTTCCCGGTTGGCGACAGGCAGGGCGGCATCCCGCAACTGGTCCAGCAGGTTATAGACTTGTTTGCTGTTTTTCGCCATCCGGTTGTGCAAGGCGTATTCGGCATAGTTCGGATACCCTAACAGCGAAGCGATTTTCTCCCGGCACGTCAGGATTTTCTGGATGACAGAGCAGTTGTCGTATTCACCACCGAAGGCCTTATTGCAGGAGTGCATGTACATCTCCTTGCGCAACTCGCGGCTGTCGGCATACGTCAGGATGGCGTTCACGCTGGGGTGCGACAGGTCGAAGATGAAGCCTTCAACTCCTTTGTCCTTAGCACGTTGTGCCGCAATGGCCAGTTCGTTGTCCGGCAGCCCGGCCAAATCTTTCTTGTTTTTGATATGCATCTGGTAGCTGTTGGTGGCTGCCAGAGCGTTCTGCCCGAACAATAGCGTGAGGTTGCTCAACTCCATGGACAACTCGTTGAACAGCTTTTTGTCTTTGTCATTGAGATTGGCCCCGTTGTCGAGGAAGGCCTCGTATGTTTTTTTCAACAACATCTTGTCCGCTCCCTCTAATTTTTTGTATTCGTGCTCATAAACATATTTTACACGATTGAAAAGAGCTGTGTCTAAATAGATGCTGTTCGAATATTCGGTGAGCATGGGCTGCACTTGGGTGGCAATGTCCTGCATCTCCGGCGTGGCGTCACATTCCAGCAGGTTGAAAAAAATACCCGAAGCACGAGTGACCAGTTCACCGGCACGGTCCAACGCCACAATGGTGTTCTGGAACGTCGCCTCCTTGTTCTGTTTGATGGAGTTGATGTCCTCCTTGCCCTTTTGGGTGGCAGCCTTGAAGGCCGGCACATAATGCTCCGGCTTGATGAGCTTGAAAGGCGGTGTCTGATAGGGCGTGTCCCATTTTTCCAATAAAGGATTCTTGGTATTGCCGTATGGCGGCGCGGTCTTCAACTTGATCTGGGCTTGGGTCGTCATAATGATGAGAATAAGAAAAAGGGTTGGAATGGTTTTTTTCATACGGATTGGATTATGGTGACAACGGCAGTGGCGGCAATACCTTCCCCTCTTCCAATGAAGCCCATCTTCTCGTTGGTTTTGGCTTTGATGGACAAACGGGACGGGTCGAGGTGCAGAAGTTGGGCCAAGGTGTGCGTCATGGCGTCGATGTGGGGTTTCATTTTCGGTTGTTCCAAGATCAGCGTGCAGTCCACGTTGTTAACCTGCCAATGGTTTTGGTGCAAGAGTTCTATAACCTTGGATAACAAAATTTTGCTGTCGATGTTTTCGTAGTTTGGGTCGTGGTCGGGGAAGTGCGTGCCAATGTCTTTCAGGGCGGCGGCCCCGAGCAGGGCGTCGCAGAGGGCGTGAATCAGCACGTCGCCGTCCGAGTGGGCGGCAAGCCCCTGCTCAAAAGGAACGCGAATGCCCCCGAGGACAAGTGGCCTGTCGGGGGCAAAGCGATGGGAATCATATCCGAAACCGATGCGGAAATTCATAGCGCTATTTCAGTTTCCCTTGTGTCTTGATGGCATCCCGATTGAAAGAGACGAAGTCAAACGACAGGGTGAAACGCAACGTATTGGCCAAGGGATGGTTCTGTCCGTTGGTGGTGAACAGGTAAGCCACATCGATGTTGAAGATGTTGTATTTGATACCGGCACCCACCGTCATGAACTGGCGTGCGCCCTTATATCCGTTCTCGTGGAAATAACCGAGCCGCACAAAGAAGAGGTCCCGGTAGCTGTATTCGAGGCCTAATGCCCAGTTGATTTCGGCCATCTCCTCGCCGAAAGTACCAGCCTTATATCCGATACCCGGGGCGTCGTAGAAGGATTGGATGATGCCTTGCGGGACGGAAACATCAGGATCCTTGCCGTAGGCGATAATCGGCTTGCCGGTTTCCGGATTGTATAGGATGCGTCCGTCGATGGAGTCTTTGGCATACACCGGGTTGGTCGGGACCAGCAGCTTGTTGATTTCGCCGTTGATGGCAAGTTTGTTGTATTCGTCGAAGCCGAGCTCATAGCCGACACCGATCTTGAGGTTCGTCGGCAGGAAGTCACGACGCAGGGTTCCGGAAGAATAGGACATTTTGTTGCCGATATTGGAAATGGACAAGCCGGCACGCAGTATGCTGCTGTGGAGGCGCTTGGCCTTCAAACTCTGCTCATAGAACAATGCGATGTCGGCGGCACCGGCCAAACCAGGCTTGGTCTCCTCACCCGACACGAACTGGTTGGCTGTGAGGTTGGAATATATGAACCGCGGGGTGACGGCAATGGACAATTGGTCTATCAGCTTGCGAGAATAGGCGAAATCCAAGGAGAACTCGTTCGGGTTCTGGTCACTCATCTTGTTGCCCTGATCATCCGTAAACTCAATATCACCCAAAGAGAAATAGCGGAGCGACATGGAGATAGCGTCCATCTCGGTGATTTTCCAATAGGCACTCAAATAGGCTAAGTTGATATCGTTCACCAGATTGTGGAGCCAGGGACTGTAGGAGACGCTGATACCGAAGGTGTTCGGGCTGAACACGTATTTGGCGGCGTTGTAGGCTTGGGAGTTGACATCCGCGGAGGTGGCGCATCCGATGTCGCCCATGGCACCGGCGCGGGAGTCGGGCGCGATGAGCAGGAAGGGCACGGCGGTGGTAATGGTGTTCAACTCTTTGCCACCCAGTTGGCCCGGATTGATTTGAGAATAAGCGGTTTGATAACTGAAGAATAACGCTAAAAGCGCAAGGATAGTTGTGGTCTTTTTCATATTTTAATGATGTTGTTACGTTTTATTTTGAATAGAACAAAAGGGGATAACGCGACTATTTCAATTTTATTTTACAGGATGACGATTTTTTCTATTTCTTCTGCCGTCTCCTGGTTTTGGTTGCGGACCCGCAGCCGGTAAAGATACACCCCCTTGCCGATTTTGTCCCCGTAGTCGTCGCGACCGTCCCAGACGATACCCGCCGACCGGTTGCCTTCGATGAACTGTGTCTCTGTGATGGTTTTCAACAATTTGCCGGAGATGGTGTAAATCTGGATTTGGATGTCGAAGGTGCCGCCGCTCTGGTTCTGCTCGAAGAAGAATTCCGTGTGGGTGGTGAACGGGTTGGGGTAGTTCAGCACGTGTTTTAGTGTCAGCTTCTCATTGGAAACCACCTCAAATGAAATCTCGCTTTCCGCATGGTTGTTGTTGATGTCCCATGCGCGTACCCGCAGCGTGTGCGTGCCCACGGACAGGTCGTCGAGCGGATAGCGCACAGTGCCCGAGTTGAAGCTGTCCTTCTCGGTTTCGTAGTAGTCGTTCAGGATGATGGTCTTGTCGTTCTGGTTGTCAAGGATGGCGGTGATGTCGTGCCCGATGCCGTTGCCCGTGGTGTTGATGCCGTAGTCGTCACGGATCTTGGCAATAAGCATGGGCGACGGGTCCACCATGCCGCCGTTGACGAAGTTCTCGTTGTTCAGATACAGATTGATGGCCGGCCCCTTGGTGTCGCTGAGGGCGTTGGTGTCATTCCCGCCGATGATGAAGTCGGAAAAGGCCCCTGCTCCGTCCTGCCGGTCACTCTTGGCGTAATAGCTGATCTTGCCGTTGCCGAAGGTGTAGTCGATGTCTTTGGGAATATAAAATGAAAAGGTGAAACGCCCGTTCCGGATGGTGCTGTTGCCCTTGAAAAGGATGTTCTTCTGCACCTCGAAATCGAAAGGCAGACTGTTGGGGTCGTTGGCTAACGTGGTGACAATGCTTTTTTTGTCAAAAATGGTGGGGTAGAGCGTTCCGTTGAAATCCTGAAGAATCTGATTGTCTGCTCCAGCAACATGCCCGCTCACAGTCACTTTCGACAACGCACGCAAGGTGTCGCTTGTGATTCCGGGGACATGGTGGTTGATGGAATCGGTGACAATCCGGTAGGTGGGGATGGCTAACGGCATGGATGGATCACCCAAAAGCACGAACATGGCCAGTGAGGTGCCGGCGCCTCCGTATGCGTTTTTGGCGCGGGCTTCAATCTCCCCGATGGTGGGATAGCGTCCTTGACCGTCTTGGCTGAAGAGGAGGCTCGCAATATGCCGTCCGAAACTGTTGTTGGGCGACGACCATGCCTCGCGGGTGGCAGCAATGATGGCGGCACCACCTCCGTTGCTGTTGAACAGGACCATCTCTGCCGGCGAAAGGACCGGACGGTCGTAGTAGGCGAAGGTACACGACAGCGACAGCATCAGCGTCATGTTGAACTTGTTGCTCCACTTGTTGATGTCGGAGGCCTCCAAGATGCGCTCGTGCGACCAGCCGTCCTTCCCGCTATGTCCGATGTAGGTGAAAAATAGAGAGCCACGGCTCATGCGGTTGTTGATGGCCGTGCTCACCTCCGGATAACGCTGCCCGCCGGCATTGGAGATTTGCTGGTAGGCATCCAGATAAATTTTGTCAAAATTGATGTTCGAATTGGAGGTTCGAATGATATTCGACATGTTGTCGGCACTGGTGATGAAATCATTGAATTCTTCGTCATCGGCCACAAAGGCTATGATGTTCCGCCAGTCAGCTAAGTTGCTGATTTGGTTGGAGGTGCCTGTTACCAGATCCAGACTTTCCGTGTATCGGATGCTCTTGTCCACGGCGGTGCTGGCCTGCGCCTGCGTACTGGCCGGGAACCGCCCGATGGCTATGTCAAACAGGCCGCTGCCACAGCTTTCATCCTCATCCAACAAACCGAAATTATCATCGTTGGAGTAGAAATCGTATTCGGAAATGTAGTTCTGATTCGCGGCATACTGGTAGTTGGGCACGAAAATCTTCGTGTCGTTGGAACGCCCGCGGAAATCGTAGCTGGGCCGTCCGAAGAGAAGCAGGTATTTCGGATACTCTTTGTTGCTGTTGTCGTAAATGGTCTTCATGTAGTCCCGGATGGCGATGGGATCCTGCGTGCCGCCGGAGAACTCGTTGTAAACCTGCTGGATGGGAACCACTTTCACCTTCAAACCCTGGTTGATGCGTCGGTAGTTGGCCAAACGGTGGGCTTGGCTGATGAAGTCGGGATGCGCGATGATGACCAGGTCGATGTCGCTGCTGCCGTGCAGGTTCTGGTTCTCCACCCGACCGCCTGGTGTGATGTGCAGGTAGTCCGTGCCACTGAAGGCGATGAATTTCCGAAGCGTTTCCGTCGGGCTGTTGAACGAGGCGGAACCTCCGTTGATGGTGAGCATGTGCTGGAATGTTTGGCCGGGGTTTGTCACGTCCCACACGCGGGTGCCGGAGGTGGCCCCGCTGATGACGAACCGTGTTACATTACCATGCCCGATGGTGGACGGATTGGTGAAGGGAAATTGTGACGAGTGCATGGTGAGCAGGCAGGGCACCTGGATTTCAATCCAGTCTAAATAGGCTGAAGAGGAGGATGTCGGCTGGTTGTAGTCCAAGACGATAGAGAGGTTGTTTCCACTTGGGGTGCAGGAGAAATCCTGCCGACTGCGGGAGGCAATCCGATTGCCGATGGGCCCGAACGACAAAGTGCCGATGCCGCTTCCGTTGGTGCTTACCGTAAGTTGGGAATGGGAGACGGAGGAAGCCGCCGCCGCCACGGAAACGCGACATCTGCTGCCCGACTTGTACCCAGGAATGGAAAAGGAATAGGAACGGTTCAAGGTGGCCTCGAAACGGTCGCCAAACCACTCTTTGCCGGATTCCCACGGATTGTAAAGATCATCTTCCCGGAAATCGTAATACGTATATTCACTGACCGTTGCAGTGGCCGTCAGATTGCTGTTGTCCACAGTGGCAATCCGCTTTTTCTCGCCGATTCCAGCCGAATTGGTGATGAAATAGCGGGTGGAGTCGGAGTAGATGTTGAGGGTGTGGCTGAAATATCCGGTGAGGGTGTCGTAGGCCCACCCGTGTGGCGATTCCCCGTAAAACAGGAAATAGTCGTTCTTGTCAAAGGAACCGTCCCCGCCGTCGAATATCTGGATGGGAATCTCCCGCAAGTCCTCAATGCGGGCGGTGGCATTGGCCTCGGGCAGCATTTTACCGCCGTTCCCAAAAAGGGCGATGGATGAAGAGGAAACAGGCAAGCTCATGCCTAAGGCGTTGAGGTCCTGCCCCGTCACCTGATAGATTCCGTCCTGTTGGAGGGTGAATGAGTACCAGCTTCCGGCGGCCAGCACCGACTGGGAAGGATGCGTTTTAGCTGCTTTGGCAGTGGTCACGCCCTTGCTTTCAATGCGGAGGCTGATGGAGGTGATCCGACTGTACTGGCCCTGCCCGGTTTGGATGATGGGGATGAACGACAGCAGGGCGTATGTTTTATTGCGCTGATGAACGGTCTTCACATGCACATCAGGTTGCCGGACGGTGAAGGGGGCGGGTATCAACGCCCCGTCTTGTGCCCGCATGGGTTCGTATTGCACCTGCCCGACAGTCACATTGTAATCACGATACGCCTGCGCCAACGGAATCAGCTCCTGATAGCAGGGTAGGGAGGGAAACGGCTGCCTATAGGAAGCGTCCTGAAAATGCAGATGCTCCTGCACATTTTCCTCGGAAAAGTGCTGGATTACATTGTCCGTCCACTTGATCTGAATATTTTTTTCAATTGTTTGTGATTGAATATGAGATAGTTGTGAAATTATTATAAAAAAAATCAACAAGGGTACCCAAGATTTTCTTTCCATTTGCCGTATATTTAAATAATCAATGACGATGCAATTTTGTTAACGAATGCACGTTGTGATTATTGCAGATTGAGAGGAAGATGTTGTTATTATTTTAATGTTGATAATATTATAAAATAGGAGCAAGGCTGTGACAAATATTTTTGTATTTTTGCCCGCTTATAAAAGATAGTGAATATGCAGAAGAGAATAATCATACTTTTAACAGCAGTGATTTCCGTGCTCACCATGCGCGTGAATGCGCAGGACGCGATGTTTTCGCAGTTCTATGCCAATCCGCTTTATTTGAATCCGGCCTTTGCAGGTTCGAATGTCTGTCCCCGTATCTCGTTGAATTTCAGGGACCAATGGCCGAGTATGCAGGGAACGTTCATCTCTAGCACCGCCTCGTTTGATGAGCATTTCGACAAAATCTCTGGTGGTGTGGGCTTGATCCTGTTTCAGGACCGTGCCGGCGAGAACGGCGGCTCCATCAACACCTACGGCATCAGCCCAATGTATGCGTTCAAGGCGAAAGTGAGCAAGAAATTCACCCTCCGGTTGGCCGTGCAGGCGGACTTCCAGACCAAACAGCTGAACTGGGACAACCTCGTCTTCGGCGACATGATCGACCCCCGCTATGGTGTCGTCTATCAAACCAGTGAGAACCACGGCACCCTCAGCCGCTGGAACTTCGGCCTTTCTGCCGGTTTGATGGGTTATACGCCGCATTTCTACTTCGGCTACGCCGCCCATCATATCGTGACCGCCTCCTTGGATGGTATCGAGGGCTTCAGCTTTTTGAATGACGATGACGGAAACAAGATGTATGACATGAACCCGGTGAAGCATACGGTTCACGTGGGTGCCCATTTCGACCTGAAACGCAAAAGTAAAATCGACCATACCTTCGGCGACATATCCATCAGCCCGAACTTCATTTGGCAGCACCAGAGACCGTTCAACTATTTCAACACCGGCCTCTATTTGAATTTCTACCCCTTCACGGTGGGAGCCTGGTATCGCTGCGCCCCGATGTACAAATACTCCTATACCACGATGGATGAGAACGGGAAAGTGACAACTCATACCGAAAAATATGGCTTGTCTGATGCCGTTATTGTGATGTTCGGCGTAGAGTATAAATGGCTTAAAATTGCCTATTCCTACGATTTCACTGTCGGACAGCTTGCCAATGTGGCCACGGGTGGTGCTCACGAGGTCTCCTTGCAGTTCCTCCTGCCGTGCCCTGAGAAACATAAAGCTATCAAGGATCTGAACTGTCCGTCATTCTAATTTGAATTTTACATTTAACAAGATTATAAAACATCAAAACAATGAATAAGTCAACAAAATTAACAGGTCTGTTTATCCTCTGTGCTCTCCTTGTGACGATGTCTTCCTGTAAGAAGGAGACCTCCCCGACCACAGGATGGAATTATAACGATGCCAAGAACGGCGGGTTCGAGGTGGCTGCTTTTGAAGAACAGGCTACGGGTCCCGGTCTTGTGTTCATCGAAGGTGGTTCCTTCGTGATGGGTGCCATGGAAGAGGATGTGATGAAGGATTGGAACAACAATCCCCGCAGGGTTTCCGTCGCTTCTTTCTATATGGATGAATGTGAGATCTCCAACCTGGACTACCGCGAATATCTTTACTGGCTGGAACGCGTTTTCGTGCCGCAGGATTTGAAAGTGGTCTATGACAACGCCCTTCCCGATGAGAATGTTTGGCGCGACCGCCTCGGCTACAACGAGTCGGATGTGGAATACTATTTCCGTCACCCCGCTTACGCCAAGTATCCTGTTGTGGGTGTCAACTGGCTCCAGGCCACCAATTACGCCGCCTGGCGTACCGACCGTGTGAATGAGCAGATCCTTGTTGACCGCGGTTATGTGGAATTTGCCGAAACCCCGACGGCGGAAGGCTATTTCAATACCGATGCATATCTGACATACGAAACCTACGAGGCTGAAGGCGAGAAACGTCTCCGCTACATCTCCTCCGGCGAATACCGCAATGTGAAAATGGAAGACGGCATCCTGCTGCCCAAATACCGTCTGCCGACCGAAGCCGAATGGGAATACGCAGCCCTTGGCTTGGTGGGCAACACCCTCAACGAGCGCGTCCTCGAACGCAAGGTCTATCCGTGGAACGGCCAGCAGCTCCGTACCGAGGATAAGAAATACTATGGTGACTTCATGGCCAACGGCCGCCGCGGTCGTGGCGACTATATGGGTGTGGCCAGCTCTTTGAACGATGCAAGCTTCAAAACCGCTGAAGTCAAATCATTCTGGCCTAACGACTACGGCTTGTATCACATGGCCGGCAACGTCTCCGAGTGGGTGATGGATGTCTATAGACAAAGTTCCCACGACGACGTGACGGAATACAACCCCTTCCGTGGTAACTACTTCGAGACGAAGAAACTGCTGGAAGACGGTACCGTGGCCGAACGTGATAGCGTGGGTAAGATCCCGATGGTGCCCGTCTCCGACTTCAAAAACGACAGAAGACGCAACTACCGCGCCGCTGACAACAAGAACTACTTGGATGGCGACTGGCAGTCCCTGCAGGACATCGACAGCTGGACGAATGCCACCTCGAACACGGAGGCCACCGACCAGATGTACCGCAAGCTAAACGACAACTACGCCTACTCGCTCGTCAGCGACCACGCCCGCGTCTATAAGGGCGGTTCCTGGAAGGACATCCCGTACTATTTCGCGCCCGGCTCAAGACGCTACATGGACGAGGACGAGGCTACGGACTATATCGGTTTCCGTTGCGCTATGGCTCGCGTGGGCTCCCAAGTGAAAGGAAAATAATCCCAATCGTTATATATAATATATGGTATAAAAAAAGAACCGTTGAAAAGCGGTTCTTTTTTGTTTCAATGAAGATGCCCGTGGAATTATTTCTCAACGCCTTCGAATTTCATAATCTCTTTTTTCCCGGAATAAAGGGTGAGGTTCTTGCCGTCAATGATATAATTGTTGATGTCCTTTTTGATGGCTCCCATCATGGCTTTCTCAATCTCCATGTTCGGGCATAGACGTTTGGTTGCGCTGCCGTATTCGATCTCTATTTTCTGTTTTTTCTGATAATAGGTCCCAAAGAAGATGTTGCAGCCCAAGTTCCCGTTGTATTGGCCTGTCGTGTCGAAGATGATGTACGGCTTGACTTGAACGGGATACTTGTTTGTTTCCAGTTCTTGGCCTTCGATGGAGACCAGGTTCCAGCGGGTACCTTGCAAGGGAAGATTTTCTGTGGAGGTTACCGATTTGTTTGTCTTGCATCCGCCCAGACAGAGAAGGACGAACAGAAAAATGGATAGTTGGATTTTCATGTCAGATAATGGAATTGGGGTTATTATACTGTTGATTTATTTGTTCGATATATTGGAGAATATCCTCTTTCCCCTTCTTGGTCTCGGCGGAGGATACAAAAGTGGGTGGCAGCGATTCCCAGGTCTCCTGCAAGCGGTTCTTGAAGCATTGCACATGGCTCTGTATCTTGCTGGATGAGAGCTTGTCGGCTTTGGTGAAGATGATGGCGAAAGGAATGCCCTGCTCGCCGAGGTTGTCAATGAAGTCGAGGTCAATGGTTTGCGGCTCGATGCGCGAATCCACCAGCACAAAGACAACCTGCAGGTTTTCGCGGTATAGCAGGTAGTCGCTGATCATCTTCTGCCATTTGTCGCGCATGGCTTTCGAGATGCTGGCGTAGCCGTAGCCGGGGAGGTCCACCAGATACCAGTTTCTGTTGATGAGAAAATGGTTGATGGTCTGCGTCTTACCCGGCTTGGATGAGGTTTTGGCCAGTTTGCTGTTATTGACCAGCATATTGATGAGGGAGGATTTCCCCACATTGGAGCGGCCAATGAAGGCGTATTCTGGCAGATGGGCCTCGGGGCACTGCCGCCAGTCGGCGACGCTTTGCAGGAAGGTGGCGCTTTTGATGATCATATCCGCTTATCTTCGGGTGAGCCAGTCGTTGGGGTTGAGGTTGGAGCTGTTGCGCCAAATCTCGAAGTGCAGCTCGTAGGTGTTGGAGGATACGTTTTTGGCCACGGTGCCGATGGTCTGCTTGGTGGAGACCTTTGAGCCTTTGGAGACATTCACGTTGGCCAGATTCTGATAGACGCTGATATATTCGCCATGCCGGATCATCACCACTTTGGTGCCCATGATGTCCATGATGCTGGTTACTTCGCCTTCGAAGACGGCACGTACGGGCGCGCCTGCGTCCGTGAGGATGTCGATGCCACGGTTCTCAATGGTCACCGACGGCACGTCAGGGTGCGCGTAGTTGCCGTAATCGCCCACCTTGGCACCCTTGGCTACGGGCCAGGGCAGCCGTCCCTTGTTGTTGATGAAAGAGGTGTTGAGGGTCTTTTCCTCCGGTGTCATGGTGATGGTGGCTGTGCTTCGCGATGAGGTGGTGGCATTATTGGTGGTGGTGGTGGAAGTGCTGGACTTGCCACTGCCTTTTGTGTTGGCTTTCCGCTGGTTGGCAGCGGCGATCTCTGCTTCAATGGCCCGCTTGATGGCAGCGTCCAACTCCTTGCGCTTCTTCTGCTTGGCTTTCAGGTCGGCGGCTAACTGCTGCGACTGCTTCTTCAGCTGCTCCGCATTCCGGGTCTTCTCCCGCCGGTCGCTCTCCAACTTCTTGATTTCCGTCTCCTTGCCGGATAGCAGGTTCAGCTTTTCGTTCTTCAGGGCGATGATCTCCTCGTTTTTCTGCTTCAACTCCTGCTGGGTCTGGTCAATCTTGTCGGCCTGCTCTTTTACATGTTTGGAAAAGAGAGTGAAGAAACGGAAACGACGGAACATCTGCGAGAAGTCGTCGGAGGCCAGGATGAAGGTCACCTTGTCCATCAGCCGCCGGTTGCGGTAGGCCATATAGACCACCTGGGCGTAGTCGGACTTCATGTACTCCAGCTTTTTCTGGAGCTGGGCGATCATCTGCTGGTTGAGTTCCTGCTGCTCCTCCATCTGCATGATCTCGTTGTTGAGGGCGGTGATCAGCTTCTCACGGTTGCTGATCTGCTGGCGCAGCACGGCAATCTGCTGCAAGGAGGCCTTCTGGTTCTTCTCCGTCTTCTTGAGCAGACTCTGGGTGTTGGCAATCTCGTTCTCAATCTTCTGCTTGTCCTTCTTCAGCTGGCTGCTGCTCTTGGTCTGCGCCTGTGCGGAGGGCAGCAGCAACGCCACAACGGTGATGAGGACGAGGGAAAAACGGGACATGATATGGAGAAACGCTTTGGGCATGATTTAATCATTTTAACTTGCAAAAATACAACGAATGATATGTTTTTTTAGTGTGGTACTACATTAATTATAAACCATATAATGTTAAAGTGAAGAGGCTTTGAAAAGATGTTTATTAAAAATACAAAAGCCGAGTGGGGTCTCTTCCCGAGGATAAGATTTATGAGGATAGAAAGGAGATTCTAATGAAAAAAATGTATTTTTGCCATATGAAATGGAGAAGGAGATGTTTGTCGTAATGTTGAAAAAATGAGAAGATTTTTGTTTTTCGGATTCTTTATTGTTTTTTGCTTGTTGGTATTCAATACCTGTTCACATGAGAACGAGGGTTCACAAGTGATTCCCAACGCGGTGACGGATGTGGATGGCAATACCTACGATGCCGTGCGTATTGGGCGTCAGGTGTGGATGAAAAGCAACCTTCGCACCAAACATTTCCGCAATGGTAAGGAAATCCCACATTATTTTCCAAATGGCCACGATAGCATTTATCGGCGTATAGATCACCCTAACGCACTACCTACTTATGAATTGATTGGAACCAGCCTCCCAGGATATGATCCGGAAATCCATGGATTATATTATCTCTCATTAGATACCACATATTCTTATTCTTACTTAGGAAATGATTATGATGTGTTATGTCCAAAAGGATGGCATGTGCCCACAGTGGAAGAGTGGAGGTTATTAATAGAATATGTGGAGAACAACAATGCGTACAATATCCGTGGGGAGCGACATGTGGCAAAAGCACTGGCTTCCACCACGGGTTGGCAGCCGAGTTCCCGGGAAGGGGCACCGGGTTGCCGGCCTGAAGAAAACAATACAACCGGATTCAGTGCCTATCCTATGGGATTTATATGGCAATGCCAAGATAATTATTATGAAGATACGGTTTATCATACGGATTTTTATTCTGTAAACAATCTATATGGTAAAGGCTATTTCTTTATAGGTGGTATTGGCTATGAATATGTTAATGATTATCAGGATAATCCATACAACTACGCTCTCTACGATATTTATTACGGAGATTTCGGTTTGTCGGTGAGTGCTTTCGCTGGAGGTCAAATACGCTGCATTCGCGACCGATGATTGTATCCGTTAGAATGGAAAATGTAAATTAGAGAATGAATAAGATGAACGGAATATGAAAAAAATATTGATGCTTATCACGCTCTTGGCGGGGACAGCAATCCTCCATGCGCAAGACATTATCATCCTTCGCGATTCCACGGTCATAGAGGCCAAGGTTCTTCAAATTAATGAATCGGCCGTGATATATAAGAAATGGAAGAATATGGAGGGACCAATCTATAAAAAGAGTGTGGAGAAGATTCGGCATATTCGCTACGCCAATGGCACGGAGGATGTGTTTGATGCGACGAAGCTTGCTAAGTTAGATTCACTGCAACAGATTTCCAGACCATTTATTAAAGATGCACGGTTTCAATCGTATTTTTCAGCTGGATATTTTGATGGAAGTCTCTCGCGGGGTGTTGAGGGAATGTGGAGTTGTGGTGTCCGGATTTTTGACTATGGTTATGCGGGCTTGCAGACAGGATTACGTTATGCGTGGAAATATGGCTATGAATATTGGATGATTCCCATGTGGGTGGATTTGAGAGGATATTATCCCATTAACAATCTGATACACCCCTATATTGAATTTTCTTGCGGCTTGGAATTCCGTCGTTATATGTCTATTGGATATGACTATCCATATTATGGACCATATTATGGATATCCCGGTCGAAACAGTAGAGACTGGCTTCAGTACTTTTCTTATTACGTGGGGGCGGGATTTGATATCAGTCGGTTTACGATGGGAGTCGGGTATTACAGAGGTTTTTACAGTCATAACCTCCATGTGAAAATGGGGGTGAAAATAGGGAGGCAGTAATGATGAATAGAATAACCTTTATTGTAACCATAGCGGTTCTCTGTTTGGCCTTGTGTTGCACGTGCACTCGCGAAAATGATGAACCCAAAGTGATTCCCAATGCTGTGACAGACGTGGACGGCAACACCTACGATGCAGTGCGTATCGGCCACCAGGTGTGGATGAAGACCAACCTGCGCACAAAACATTTCCGCAACGGCAAATCAATCTCATACGGGGATGTCAGTCATATGTCTTTTTCAGAACCCTGTTATTTTGAACCGACACTGGAAGAAATTGCCAACAATGTTTCCGGTTATAACGCAGGAACACA
>JAIKYR010000051.1 GCA_024682995.1 Bacteroidales bacterium
CCACCATGTCGCGGACATAGAGCTGCACTACCGTCGCGCCGTCCACACTGCCGGTATTGGCCACCTTGCACGTCACCTTGATCACGTCGCCTTGTGAGAAGGTGGTGTCGGAGATGGTCAGGTCGCTGTATTTGAACGTTGTATAGCTCAAGCCGTAGCCGAAGGACAGCAGCGGGAGGACACCGTCGTCCAAATGGTACGAGCTGTACTCCAACAATGCCGGGCTCATCCCCTCAGGGATGGAATCGAGCAAAATCTCGGTACCGTTGGCAGGGCGGCCGGTCATATTTTGGCCGTAATATATAGGCACCTGACCCACTGAGATGGGGAACGTGACAGGCAGTTTGCCCGACGGATTCACCTTGCCGCTCAGGATGTTGACGAGCGCGGGGCCACCCATCGTGCCGGGGTGGAACATATAGATCATCGCGTCGCAGTTGCCCATGTCCTTGCGGATAGTGAGCGGACGGCCTGCCATAATGACTGCCACAACGGGTTTCCCAGTCTTTTTGAGGGCCTCGAGCAGTTGGCTCTGTGCGCCCTGCAGGTTGATGTTGGCAAGGCTGCGGGATTCGCCGGAGAGGGCGGCTTCTTCGCCACCGACAAAAAGGATCACATCGGCACTTTTGGCGGCAGCAACGGCTTTGGCTATGCCATCGGTCCTCGTGTCGCGGCTGTTTTCAAGTACGGGCACGTAGGTTATTTGGTAGCTGCCGTCGTCCTGCAACGCACGGAGGGGCGTTATGGTGTGGTCTTTCTCACCGTCAGGAACCCATGTGCCAAGTTGGTCGCGCGGCGCGTCAGCCAAAGGCCCCGTCACGAGGATGCGCTTGGCGGTGGCGGCGAGAGGCAGGGTGTTCTTGTCGTTCTTGATGAGGACAGCGCTCTCCTCGGCGGCCTTTTGCGCGGCGGCGAGGTGTGCGGGGGCGTATTTTACATCCTGACTGGTAACAATATAAGGATTGTCAAACAAGCCAAGACGGTACTTGACGCGCACCACGTTTTTGCAACGCTCAGTAATAAGGTCCTCGGAGATTTTGCCCTCTTTCACGAGTTCTTCAAGATTGTTGATGAAACATTCTGAAACCATTTCCATGTCCATTCCGGCAGTGATGGCCTTGTATGCGGCATCTTTTTCATCAGTGCAGAATCCGTGGGTTATCATCTCGCCGATGCTAAACCAATCCGACACCACAAAACCGTCGAAGCCCCACATATCCCGCAAAACGTCGGTCAGAATGTACTTGTTGCCGGAAGAAGGCACACCGTCGTTGTCGTTAAACGACGACATGACGGTCTGCAGACCCGCCTTGACCGCAGCCTCGTACGGCGGAAGATATACGTTATGCAACTGTCTGAGCGGGACGAAGGTGCTGTTGTAGTCGCGTCCGGCAACCGCTGCGCCATAGGCTGCAAAGTGTTTTGCGCAGGCGGCTATGGAGCCGGGGTTGGAGAGGTTGCCGTTACCCTGGTAGCCACGCACTGCCGCCGCTGCCATCACAGAGGTGAGGTACGGGTCTTCGCCGTAGCCCTCGGCGATACGGCCCCAACGAGGGTCACGGGCAATGTCCACCATGGGCGAGAAAGTCCACCTGATACCGTCGGATGTGGCTTCCAAGGCCGCAATTTCGTTGGCCTGGCGTACCAATGCGGTGTCGAAGGTCGCCGCCTGCCCGAGCGGAATCGGGAAGATGGTCTTGTAGCCGTGTATGACGTCGCGGCCAAAGATGATCGGGATGCCCGACGGCGATTCAAGGGCGGCTTTTTGGAGGCGGTTCACACATTCCGGATCCACTTCGTTGAGGATGCTGCCCATCATGCCGCTGCGGGCTATCTGTTCCATCTCCTCAATGCTGGATCTAGTGGAATACTGCACCAGCTGCCCGATTTTTTGACGGAGGTCCAGACGGTTCACCACGCTGTCCACAAAACGTTCCTCTTCAGCATTTTGAGATTGCTGTGACTTGTTGCCACACGAAACGAACAACAATGCTGTTGCCATAATCAATAGTGCTTTTCTCATAATCGTATAACCTTTATTTACAATAAATTAAATATATAAAACAAAAAAAAATCAGTAATGCGGTTGGATTTACGCTGCAAAAATAGGAAAAAATCCGACACATTTTGGACTATGCTGCAAAATCATGAATTATTAGCAAAAAAAAAACGGACTGACACATAATAAACAGCACGTGAAATTTTTATATATTTGCCGCCCGAATTAACAAAGCTGAAAATATCCATCAACTTTAACAACATGAAAAGAACATTATCCCTTATTATGGCAATAGCCCTGTGCATGACGGCTACGGCACAAACACTTACTGTGGACGCAGAGAAGGAGCTCTGCCGCATAGAGCCGTTGATTTACGGTGCAGGAGCAGAAGATGTGAACCATGAGATTTACGGAGGTCTGTATGACCAGAAGATTTTCGGCGAGGGCTTTGAAGAGCCTGTACCGAAGGTGGTCGATAGCAGGCTGAAAATTTCCGGCATGTGGAGTGCTTTGGGCGAAGGGGTCTTCGAGCACGACAGCATTGTGCCATTTACAGGAAAGTATTCCCAAAAGATAAGCGGAAAAGCAGGCACAGGAATTTACAATCTGGGACTGAATCGTTGGGGAATTGCCGTAAAGAAAGGCACGCAAATGAAGGTGTCGGTTTACCTCAAGGGAACGGCACAGAATGTATATGTGTCCTTGCAGTCGTCCGACGGGAGCAAGGAATATGCCCGTACAAAGATTTCCGGCATCGGTAATGAATGGAAACGTTTCGATGTCACACTCAACCCGAAAGGGACGGATGAGACCGGCAGGTTTGCATTGTCGTTGGCCGAAGATGGCACGGTGTGGGTGGATCAGGTGCTGCTGTGTACGGACAGCTACCCCTTCCGCGCAGATCTGACAGAGGCCTTCCGCCAACAGCATCTGTCTTTCCTGCGATATGGCGGATGTATGGTGAATACCAGCGAATACTTGACCAAGAATATGATTGGCAGCAGGCTGGAGCGTCAGCCCTACTATGGGTTCTGGTACCACCAAGCCACAAACGGATTTGCCATACCCGAATTCGTTCAGTTTGCACGCCTTATCGGCGCGGAACCAACCTTTGCCATCAACATCGAGGATAATCCGAAGGATGTTTTAGCCATGCTTCATGAAATAGAAGCTTATAATCTGAAATACATTGAGATAGGTAATGAGGAATGCATATCCGCACCCAACCGTTCCGACTATGAGCATTATGTGGAACGCTACCTTATATTATATGAGGCCATCCATCGTGTCTATCCCAAACTGCAATTCATACACTCAGCTTGGTGGCGTTATAAAGAACCCGAGCTCATGGAGTATGTTTTCCGGCAGTTGGACGGCAAATGCGACTATTGGGACTACCACCCATGGACAGAAACACCACAGCAAGCCAAGGTGGCCGAAAAGGAGATGAAGCTGATGAATAAGCTGTTCCACGAATGGAACCCCCAGACCACCATGCGTGTTGCCATTCTTGAGGAAAACGGGAATACGCATGACATGTCTCGTGCCTTGGCTCATGCCGTCATGCTGAATGCTGTTCGGCGTTCAGGAGGCTTTGCCGCCATGGACAGTCCGGCCAATGCCCTTCAGCCCTACAGACAGAATGACAACGGATGGGATCAGGGACAGATTTTCTTCTCCCCTTCACAGGTATGGATGCAGCCTCCGTTCTACGCCCAACAGATGGCGGCGACCAACCATCAGCCTATTTTGGTCGAGAGCCTGTGCGACACTGAGGATCTTCTAGATTACACCGCCACTCGTAACGAAGCCGGGGACATGGTGGTGCTGCATATCGTGAACTACGACACCGAGGCACATCAACTGTCCCTTGAAATGAAGAATTTCGGGAAAGTAAAAGACATCCGTTCCTATACGCTGTTCGGCCCCGAAAAGAACGAAAACACACCTATTGAACCGACGCGGTACTCCCCTATCCCGGGCGCAGTTACCGACGGGAAAACGCTCCAACTGAAGCCCTACAGCTACACTGTGTTTGTCATTTCAAAAGCCAAATAAACAAGGATTTATATAAAAAGAAAGGGTGCGGTAAAACCGCACCCTTTCTTTTTAATCACGCACCAGACTACCAGCATTTTGTTGACTGGAACGATGAGGCCGGGAGGCCAGCACCGTTGAAGAGTGTTACTTTATCAACGCAGTTGCTCCACAGGTAGCGCACCGATACGGGAGCGGAAACCTTGTCGGACGAGACTTTCACCCTGTTGCCTTCGATAACAGCCGTGGCAGGATAGTATTTGCCGTCCTTGCCGGCGATTTCAAAATTCTTGAGTGTGCCGCCTTTGGCATTGAGTCCGTCGGCGTAATCGAAACTAAGATAAATCTCCTTGCCCTTGATCTCCTGGTTCTTGAACAGGGGGCCGCTGCAAACCACATCTTTGCCATAGACGTTTTTGAACGCCCAGAGAGCAAGACGGTTGCCCACATCCACCTTGTTGGCGGGGTGGATATTAATGTTGTTGCCGATGTCCATGGTTGAAGCCATTCCGGAGTTTTTAACCGACAGAGAGACACGCTGTGCCTCACGGATCTCCATGGAGGGTGAATTGCCATAATCGAAAGGTGCAATCTGGACGAAGTAGAACGGGAATTCGCCCTGACCCCATTTTTCGCGCCATGACTTGATCATGAGCGGGAATGTGCGGGAGTATTCCTCGGCATCGCCCACGTTGGCTTCACCTTGATACCAGATGGCACCTGCCATGGCATAGCCTGCACACGGAGCCACCATTGCGTTGTAAAGGCATGTGGCAGTCCATGAGCTCAACTCAATGGGACTGTTCGGACGCTGGTAGAATTCCATCGTCGGGACATCAAACTTGTAGAGTTTTCCACCCTGGAATTCAGCCACAGGAAGGTATTTCCAGCTGCCTGCGAGCGAAACGGCAGATTTTTCTTTGTCTCTGGTGTAGTATTTGAGTTTTAAAGATTTGCCATAAAAACCGCCGCCACCGCCAGTATCAGTGACACGGACTGCAATCACGGCTTTGCCGGCTTTCACCTTTTCTCCAGGCACGGTGTAAACCCTGTCAGCCCTATAGTTTTTGGTACGGCCAATGGGTTCTCCGTTGAAATAGGTTTCGTCTATGTCATCAATTGTACCGAGCTCTATCACGAGGTCTTTGCCCGCCATGGCAGATGTTATCTTGATGGTTTTGCGGAACCAGATCACACCGTTGAACGAGCTCAGTTCGCCGACTTTCTCCCACAATTCGGGGACGTTCATCGAATGCCACTTGCTGTCGTTAAAGTCGGGTTTTGCACAGTCACCGTCACCCAGGTCGGAAATGGCATTGAGCGGGAACGATTGTTTTTTGCTGAACCACTCATTGCGTTGCTCAAGAATGGGTGCTCCCACAACAATGTTCTTGACCACTTGGCTGTATTCGGGCACGTCTTTGATGAACTCTTGGGGAATCCAGCTTTCAACGGGTGTTCCTCCCCACGACGAATTGATAATGCCCACGGGCACGCCCAATTCTGCATTGAGTTTTTTGGCAAAATAATAGCACGTGGCACCGAAATCGGGAGTATTCTGGGGGGATGCTGTTTTCCAAGCACCGCCAAAATCGGCCTCCTCTTTAAAACTGAGAGCACGCTTTACCATAAACACACGGATGTCGTTGTTGAGGCTTGCGGCAATGTCGGCGGGACCGTTCATGACCGGTGCGTCATCCCATCCGCCCATAGGCATTTCCATATTGCTCTGTCCTGATGCGAACCAAACTTCGCCGATCATCACATTATTAATATAGATGGTGTTTTTGCCTTTGATAATCAGTGCATAAGGACCGCCAAAAGAGGGTGTTGACACCTTCACCTTCCAAGTGCCGTCGGAAGCTGCTTCGGTGGAGACGGTTTTATTGTCCCACGTGTTGGAGACGGTGATTTTCTCGCCCGGGTCGGCAAAGCCCCAAACGGGAGCGGAAGTTTTCTGCTGCAATACCATGCCGTCGGTAAAGATGGATGGCATTTTTACGTTTGCCGTGGCTGTCGCAGCAACCAGCACCACAGCGACTAATGTCAGTAAGATCTTTTTCATTGTATTATGGTATTATGTTTTTAGCGGATTGTTGACTGGGAACTGCTTATTTGCTGTATCTTTCTTCCATTCCTGCGCGATACTTGTCAACGATTGCCTTGGCCAGTTCAACACCATTGCCTTGCGGCTCTGCACTAAAGGTGCCCATACGCTCGCGCCACCACTGTC
>JAIKYR010000083.1 GCA_024682995.1 Bacteroidales bacterium
CATGCCTGGTGATAACGTGGAAATCACGGTCGAACTGCTCTCCGAAATCGCTCTGAACATGAACCTCCGTTTCGCTATCCGCGAAGGTGGTCGTACAGTCGGTGCCGGTCAGGTAACTGAAATCCTTGACTAAGGAAATCGATTTGACGGAATAATATGGAAAGGGCATTGAAATAGATGCCCTTTCTTTTCAGGGGATTAGTTTAATGGTAGAATGACGGTCTCCAAAACCGCAGATGGGAGTTCGATTCTCTCATCCCCTGCTAAATAAAAAAGGCTGACAAATGATGTCAGCCTTTTCTTTTTTATTGCGCCAAGGTCTATCTTCCGATAATTTCCTTGTGGTTCAAAAGAATGGTCTTAGCCGTGCCTACCTTGTTGGAGAATTCAAACATCGACATGGTATACCAGCCTTCATAATCCGGAGCCCAGTAGCGGATGCCGGCCATCCCGTTGGCCATGCCCCATTTCATTACATCGGCATAGATGTTAGCCTGACCCTGCTGGTCATGCTTGTAACCTCTTACCTTCTTATTCCATCCGGCGAAAGGCCCGTCCATCTTGCCTGACGGATAGGAGAACTCGCCAATAAACACGGGAAGACCGCATTTCTTGTTGATCTTCTTGATGGTTTTCTTCAGGAGCGCCTTTTTATTCACTGCCATGGACGGGGCGCTGGGATAATAGCTGATGCCGGCTGTCTCCATCTCGTAACCGTTCTCCTTCATGAATTTGAAGAACTTTGCCGTGCATCCCGCCGGGAAGACCACTGTGGCCACATGCGTTGAGAATTTGACATTGGAAGCGTCAATGCCCAACTTTGCGTAGGCTTTCAAAATGCCCCGTTTCACTGCCGCGTAGGCTTGGGCATCATGTTTCCAAACATGTTTCTTGAGCCAGCCGCGTGCAAACACAGGAGCCGTGTATTTCTTGAGGGTTCCGGCCTTTTCCAGTTTGGGGTCCACAGCCGTCTTCAGACCCATGCTGATACCGGCAAAACCGAAGTTGGCCTCGTTGCCGAGATTCCAATTGTTCACCGTACAGCCGGTTTGCAGAATCGCTTCGGCCACAAACGCACCGTATTCTTCAAGTACATTGCAGATTTCATCCAATGTCAGCTCCTCCCATTTTTTATCGTTCATCAGATAGTTGAACTCCGGATACTCTTCAAAGCGCGGAGCCTGCTGCTTATCCATGTCCATGTAGGTGTAAGCGCACATAATTTCCGGGTTGATGGGAATGTTCAACGCGGCTGCAATCCGACACAACTCGACACCCTGATCGAACGTGTGGACATTGGCGTTCTCGTCCGGTTCACCATCGGTGACATCCTCGGCCGTTTTATGGCGTTTGGTGGCAATACGCACATACATCTCTGTGGAACCGAGATCGCGATAGATGGCCTGCAGCTCTTCTGGAGTGGTGGCGGTCCTGTCGCCGATATTGAATTTGTATCCCTTTTCGAACTGATTCAAAGAGAAGGGGCTCAACGACAGAGCCACACGGAAAGGTTCCGAATTGCTCTCTGTCGGGGATGTCTTCTCCATCTTGTACGGAATCTTGGCAAACTGCAGGACAAACGTCTGCGAAGTGGCTTGCAGCTTGGTTATGTGCCGACTTTCCATCTCGATGCCGTCAATGGTGGCGTATCCCACATACTCCATCTGGTCGCCGATGTTCTGACTGTGGTTCTTTTCGTTGGACAAATCATTATTCGTCTCTACGAATCCTTGTTTTACAATCTTATCCGCACCACATCCTTCGTTGCACATCATCTTGATGGAGGAGGTTTTGCCGTTCTGGCGGGCGCTCATCACGTACATGCCCGCATTGGCAAGGCTTACACGGAAATGGTGGACACCCGATTGGGACGTATATTTCTCTGACCGGACGACGCGTCCGTTCATGTCGGCAATCATCAGCGTCACGATGCCTTTCTCCGCCACGTTAAGATAAACGTCCGTGGTGGCGTTGAACGGGTTCGGATTGTTCTGCGACAGGACAAAACCGCCGTTTTCGACAAATTCATCAATGCCGGTGACATTTTTCTGCGTGGCCAGCGATTTCATTAAGGTAGTGTCGGGCCAAAAAATGGTCTCCTGCCAGCCTTTGGTGTGGTTGGTGATAACCACGCGATTAAGCTGGACATAACGGTTGCTGGCATCACGGCCAGTGAACGTAACGGTTTGTGCCACTGCGCAGAAGCACATCAGCAACAACAGGGATACAGTAGAAATCTTTTTCATAATATATTTGTCTTTAAAAACGTAAATTCATATACAATAGGATTGCAAAAATACAATTTTCGACAGGCAACTGATGTTATAGGAGTTGGAATTTTTGTTCTATTTTCCACATTACAATCATCAGAGATAATAAAAGAAAGTATATTTTTGCGCTTGAAAAATGATTTAATCAGCACATATCATGTTCACGAGTTCTCCTTTCCACGAACTGCCCGTACTGCGGGAAATCGACAACACAACAAACCAAGTCAGTCTCGGCGACGATCTGCGACTGAGTGTGATTGAAGGAACGGCCACTCCGTTGCCAGATTATTTTCAAACTGCCGTGTATGCGCTGAATCTACATGTGCGAGGACACATAACCGCCAACATCAATCATCTGTCATACGACATCAAGGCACCCTGTTTCTCATCCATCCTAATCAACCAGCCCATCAAAGTAATTGGAGCAAGCGAAGACCATTTGCAGTACGTGTTGAGTTTTTCGCCGCAATTCGGAGAAGACCTGCATTTGAATCTTTCCGGCGACGCGCACATCCGGGCTTATATGCGTCCTGTCTTCCCGCTGACGGAACAGCAGATGAGGGTCATCTTGCACTATTTTGATTTGTTAGGAGAAGTCATCCAGATGCCTGACGGGAACAACACTCGCGAAGTGGCACTTGATCTGGTGCGCTCGATGGCCTATTTCGTTTACGGACTGTACGACAAATCCTTCTCCTCACTCTACACGATTTCCCGTCCGGAGGAGCTGACAGGAAAGTTCCTTGCCTTAGTCGAGAGGCATTGCGCTGAACACCATTCCATCGACTGGTACGCCAACGAGATGTGCCTCGCGCCCAAGTACATCGCCAATGTTGTGAAGCAGGTGACAGGCAGAAGCGCAGGCGAATGCATTACGTACAATCTCATCCGTCAGGCGAAGCTGCTGCTGTTGACGACATCTTTGCCCGTGCAGCAGATTTCCGACCGTCTCGGATTCCGTAACCAAAGCCATTTCGGCACATTTTTCCGCCGGGAAGTGGGTATGAGCCCGCGAGCTTTTCGGGGAAAACTGTGAAAAAACTGTGTGTCTTACTCAATCTTTCACGGTTCATTTAGTGCAAAAAATACGTATCTTTGCACCTGCAAAAGGCACTTTTGTTTAGAACTCAGATCCCAATATTCCGATAACAGTCTGCCATAAAGGATTTTAAATATGCTTCTGTTAAATATTTCACATATCACCTCGTTCATTGAGACCTTGTACAGCTGGATATGGAGTCCGGCCTTGGTGGGCATGTGCCTGCTGTCGGCACTCTATTTCTCCTTGCGCACGCGCTTCGTGCAGGTGCGCCGTTTCGGCGAGATGTGCCGCCTGCTGTTCAGCACCGACAAGACACAAAAGACGGGCATTACCTCATTCCAGGCGTTTGCGATGGCACTGTCAGGACGTGTGGGCACGGGCAACATCGTCGGCGTGGCCACAGCCATCGGCTTCGGCGGTCCGGGAGCCATCGTCTGGATGTGGGTTATCGCCTTCTTCGGGGCAGGCAGTGCCTTTGTGGAGGCCACACTTGCACAGATCTTCAAGGAGAACCATCACGGCCAGTTCCGCGGCGGTCCGGCATACTATATTGAGAAAGGGTTACGCAGCACATTCTTCGGCTGTGTGTTCGCAGTCATCACGGCACTGGCCTGCGGCATCTTCCTGCCACCCGTACAGTGCAATGGCATCGCACTCTCCATGTCGCAGGCTTTCGGCGTCAACACGTGGGTGATAGGACTTGCCGTGGCATTGCTCCTCGCCCTAGTCATCATCGGTGGGGTGAAGCGCATCGCCAACGTGGCGCAGATTGTCGCTCCCTTTATGGCCATCCTATACATCATGCTCTCCATCGTGGTCCTCATTGTGCATTACCGACTGGTGCCCGGTGTCTTCCTTGACATGCTGCGCGGCGCGGTAGGAGCGGGTCCGTTAGGTTCCGCCATCCTTGGCAGCACCATCTCCTGGGGGGTGAAGCGCGGCATCTACTCCAACGAGGCCGGACAGGGCACGGGGCCTATTGTGGCCGCTGCCGCCAAGGTGAGCCATCCCGTCAAGCAGGGCTTGGTGCAAGCGTTTTCCGTCTATATCGACACGCTGTTAGTATGTACTGCCACCGCCATGATGATTCTGGCCTGCCAGACCTACAACATCATCGGCAGCGTGCAGACGTCGGCGGTGGGCGAGAGCACGGTCACCTACCTGCAGCAGAACCCTGCCGCGCCGGCCGGCGAGCCCGGCGTGTTCTACACCATCGGGGCCATCAGCACGCTCCTTGGCCAGCGTGCCGCCGCCAACCTAGTGTCCATAGCACTCTTCTTCTTCGCCTTCACCACCATCATGGCATACTATTACTATGCGGAGACCAACCTCATCTACCTCTTCAGCCGTTTCCGCAGATGGCATCTGCGACGGATGCGTCAGAAAGAGCAGAACAGCAAGACCTTAGAACAGGCGGAGGAGGCAATGGACCGTGCCGATGAGGTTTTCGGCGATGACCGCAGTGAGAAGATTGCGGTGTGGGTGCTGCGCGTGTGCACCATCACGGCCGTATTCGTAGGCTCCATGACCAGCAGCGGCATCACCTGGACGTTGGGCGACATTGGTGTTGGTACTATGGCCTGGATTAACCTCATAGCCATCTTGTTGTTGTCACCCAAGGCACTGCGCGCGCTCCGCAACTACGAAAAAGCCAAGAAGCGGGGCGAAGAACCGCACTTCGATCCTAAAGAGCTGGATATCAAGGGGGCAGAATTTTGGGAAGAGAGAGAAAATTGATTTTGAGGGATTAAAAAAGTGCGTTGTCTATCCCCATAATTTTTGTATTTTTGCCGTTTTAATATTGCCGTATTGCAAGACGGTGCCTTTTTATTGTTAAAAACACACAAATGATGAAGCATATCCTACGATTATCAGGCATAAAAAGCAGCAACATCATGGGCTTAATGCTAACCGTTCTGATTGTTTTCAGCGGATTGGCCGTTTCCGCCCAAGTCACCACCGCCTCCATCACCGGCCATGTCAGTGACGGGAACAATCCGGTGCCGAACGCTGTGGTAACCATCGTGCACGACCCGAGTGGAATCCCTTTCTACGGCATCACAAACGACAAGGGCATCTTTGTAATCAACAATGTCCTGGCGGGTGGTCCATACACTGTGAGAGTGGAACGGCTCAATTACAAAACAATGATTATCAAGGATGTGGAAGCACCGTTAGGTGAGACAGCCGTTGTGGATGTGGAACTTTCACCCACCTCTATGCGTTTAGATGAGGTGACCGTGCTCAGCGATGGGGCCTCCATGAATATCAACCGGTCGGGTGCGGGTGTGCATCTTACCTCCAATGCGATGGAAATGATTCCCAATGTGGGTCGTACACTGGATAAAGTCCTGAGGTTCACCCCGCAGAGTTGCAGTACCGAAGAGGGTTTCTCCGTCGGCGGTGGCAACTACCGCAGTTCCATCGTCTGCGTGGATGGTGCCAGCTTCAACAACGCCTTCGGCATTGGGTCAAGCCTGCCGGCCGGCGGCACCCCCATCTCCCTGGAAGTCATCAACCGGATTGATGTCAACATCACCCCTTTCAACGTCCGCCAAAGCGGGTTCCAAGGCAGTTCCATCAACATGACCACCAAACAGGGTTCCAACATCTGGCAGGGATCTGTCTATGACTATTTCTCAGGCAGTGCATTACAAGGGAAAAAGATTGGCGACTACCGTTTGACAAGTTCCAACACTTTGAACAACACGACGGGTTTCACCGTGGGAGGTCCTATCATCAAGAACAAACTCTTCCTTTTCCTCAATGGGGAATATACGGTGGACCATGCCGCCGGATCCTCCATTCAGGCTCGGCCTGACGAGAGTTACAGCTACGGCGGCAGCACCGGCTACAACCGCCCTACTGTGACAGAAATGGATAATATCCGGCAATTTCTGAACGATCGATTCGGCTACGACCCCGGCCGCTACCAAAACTATTCCATCGAGTCTCCCGACTATAAGCTTTTCGCCCGATTGGACTGGCGTATCAACGAATATAATCTGTTCCACATCCGGGTGAGCCACACCCATGTTGCCGAATCCAAACCCGGTGCCTCCTCCATGAGTCCGCTGAGTGGCGACAACATCAATATCACCACCGAAGACGGCACCTACACCTTAAATCGCTACACGTCCGGACGAATCTCGCAATACGCGATGCCATTCGAATCGGTGCGCTACAACCAGATTATGGATTTCACCACCATTGCCGCCGAACTGAACACCCGCCTGCTGAACGAGCGAAGCGGCAACATGTTCCGCCTCACCTGGTCGCTCCAGAACGAGCCGCGCACCTTCATGGGCGGCGAATTTCCGACCGTGGACATTCTGGAACCTTACTTCGATGCGAATGGGGACAAGCAGCTGGCATTCTTCACCACCTTCGGACCAGACCCCTTCACATACGGGAACCTGCGCCGCGTCCACACCCTCACCGCCACCGATGAGTTCACCTATAAGACTGGCATCCATTCCATTCTCGCTGGTGCGCAGCTTGAATGGAACAACATTGCGAACGGTTTCATGCAGGGCGGTACCGGTTGGTACGTCTATGACTCCTGGCAGTCGTTTCTCAACGATGTGAACAATGTGGGAGATGCCGGCCCTTCGATGTTCATGATCACCCACGCCAACAGCGACACCCCCACTGAACAGGTCTTCCCCACATTCAATCATATTCAGATGTCCTTCTATGCGCAAGACGAAATGGACATCAGCAAATTCTTCAAACTCACGGCGGGTCTGCGTTTGGAGATCCCCATCATCCGTTTCTCACACGAAAACCGGAATGCCGAATTCGAACAGATTGCCGCCACACATCCCAACAGTTCCTTTGCCGGCCTCAGCACTGCTGACTATCCCAAAGTTGACGTGAACATCTCGCCTCGTGTCGGTTTCAATTGGGACATCACCCACAAACGCAAGCTCATCCTACGCGGCGGAACGGGCCTTTTCACCGGACGCATACCAAACGTATGGATAGTCAGTGCCTTAGGAAACTCCAACTGTCTGCAATACCAGTACATCGCCAACAATATCACCATGGCTGATGTGGTGGAATTCAGCCCTAACAGGGAAGAAATCATCAACAGCGTCTATTCCGGCCAACAGGAACTTGCCGCCCCGACCAACGCCACCATTTTGGCCAGGAACCTGAAGATGCCGACGAGCTGGAAGACCTCCCTCGCGCTTGATGTCCTCATCCCCGGTGACATCAAAGCCACCATTGAAGGCATCTACTCCTTAAACCTCAACGAAATATACGCCACCAAACTGGGATATACGGAAGACGGCACTTTCGAGTTGCCCGGAGAGCCTGGCGGACGCACGTATTATGCAAGTGAGAATATCCAGAACCGGAATGGGGATGTCATGAGCGGCTATTATCTGCACAATGTGAAGAATATTCACGGGCAATATTTCTCCCTTTCCGCCCAGTTGGCCAAGATATTCCGGTTCGGTCTCGACCTTATGGCCGCTTACACCTTCAGCTATGCCACAAACATCACGGACGGGTTGAGCGACCAGGTGTCGGCACTTGCCAACAATCCGACCGTCAACGACTGCAACAGTCCTGAATTGGGCTATTCTGCATACGTGGCACCGCATCGTGTGATAGCAGGCCTCGGCTACACCATCAAGGAGGGGGAACTCGCCGCCACCAAGCTCGGGATCTTCTATGAAGGCCTTAACATGGGCCTCTACGGAGGGAACTTCATCACCCGCTACTCTTATCTCATCAACAATGTCAGTGGGTTAGGCACTCCACAGCTGATGTACATTCCCACGTCTGATGAGCTGGCCGGAATGCCCTTCTCCTCCGAGGAAAACCGCATCGCATTTGAGAATTACATCAACAGCGACCGCTACCTGAGCAAGCACCGGGGCGAGTATTCCAAACGCAATGGCGGTGTGGCCCCATGGATCAACCGCATCAATTTCAAGGTCGCCCAAGATTTCTACTTCAAGGTTTCCGGCCGTCGTCAATGCCTTGAAGTCGGTGTGGACATCCACAACCTCACCAACCTGTTCTGCAGCCGATGGGGCACCTATAAGGTTCTTGACAATAATGTGTTGCTCAGATATGATGGTGGTGAATACACTTTCACCCAGCCCTCATGGGAGGCCTACAACAACCTCGCTTCCACGTGGAAGATTTTGTTGCATTTGAAATATGCGTTCTAACATAAGAACTTCATAAAGAAAGCAGATTAGTTGATGTTTTACAATAACAATTATATTAGCAAAACAGTAATGAAAAACATTTCAAATATAAAATGGAACGTAGCAGTGTTGGGCCTTTTCGTCCTGATTGCCTCATGTGTGGGAACGCTTCCAGCACAGACGCAAGTTACAGGCAACCGGATTTTCCACGTGAACAACGTCCCGATAAAGATGGTGTTCGTGAAAGGCGGAAATCTGCAGTTGGGATGCACCAGCGAAAGGGATGACAGCTGCCGGACTGCGGAAGTGCCCTCACATTCCGTGACACTGGCGGACTTCTACATCGGCGAGACGGAAATCACACAGGCACAGTGGATGGCTGTGATGGGACGTGACAACAACCCGAGCTACTGGAAAGGCAACCTGCTTCCAGTGGAACGTGTGAGCTGGGAAGAATGCCGCCGTTTCATCATCCGTCTGAACAAATATCTGGCTGAGGAGCTTCCGGAGGGTTACCGTTTTGCCCTGCCCAGTGAGGCCCAATGGGAATACGCCGCCCGCGGTGGCATGAAGAGTGCTGGCACACGCTATTCCGGCGGCAACAATCTGGCACAGATCGCATGGAACTATGACAACAGCAATCAGCGCACCCACGACGTGCGGACCAAGTCGGCCAACGAACTGGGCATTTTCGATATGAGCGGCAACGTATGGGAATGGTGTGAAGACTGGTACGACGAAAGCTTCTACTCGACCAATACGGAATGGGACAACCCGCTGAATGTGCAAGAGGGCAGTTACCGCGTACAACGGGGTGGCAGCTGGAGCTTTTCGGCACCGTATAACCGTTGTGCCTATCGTGACCGCGGCAGTATCCATTCCCGCTATGAGGACTGCGGCTTCCGCATCGCACTGGTACCCAAAGAAAAATAGCCTGCAATAGAACTTTGTACTTTTTGACGACTTTTAAACGAAAAACGTGGAAGATTTAGACCGCACCAAAGAACTGGAAACTAAAGGGATTGGCCATTTACTGTGGCAGTATGCCCTACCCGCCGTCATCAGCCAGATCATTGCCTCCATCTATAATATTGTAGATCGCATCTTCATCGGGCACGGGGTGGGCGCATTGGCCATCGCCGGTCTGGCCATCACGATGCCTCTTATGAACATCATCCACGCGTTCGGCTCCCTGATCGGCGTGGGATCCTCCTCCCGCATGTCCATTGTGCTGGGCCAGAAGGATGTCCGCTGGGCGGAGAAGATTCTGGGTAACAGTATGATTTACACCATCATAATCGGATGTCTGTTCGTTACCTGCGGATATTTGTTCATGGACCGTATCCTGACCAGTTTCGGGGCCACGGCGCAGACTCTTTCCTACGCACGCGAATACATGTACATCGTGCTGCCCGGCATGTTCTTCACCACGATGATGTTCAACCTCACCGGTCTTATCCGTGCCTCCGGATACCCCATGAAATCGATGTTCATCATGGTGGGCGGGGCGGTCCTCAACATGATTCTGGACCCCATTTTCATTTTCGGTTTGGGATTGGGCATTGCGGGGGCGGCATGGGCTACCACCATATCCATGACAATCACGGCATTGGTTGCCATTCTGCATTTCGTCCAGCCAACCTCGTTCATCCGGTTCAAAGCCCATGCATGGCAACCTAAAGGATACATTTTCAAAAATATAACACTTATCGGCATGAGTCCGTTCCTGATGAACGTGTGCGCCTCCTTTGTGGTGGCCATGCTGAACAACCAGCTGTTGCGTTACGGCGGCGATCTGGCCGTGGGCATCTATGGCATCGTGAACACCTTCGCCAGCCTCATGGTGATGCTCTTCATCGGCATCTGCCAGGGAATGCAACCCATCGCCGGCTACAACTACGGGGCCGGGCACACCGACCGCCTCAAACATGTGTTTGTGCTGACCTTGAAAATCTGCTTCATCATCGGCGTTGTCGGCAGCCTTGTCTCCTGCCTTTTCCCCGCCACCATGGTGAAGATCTTCACCTCCGACCGCGACCTTATCCGCCTCGGCATCCCAGCCATGCGTTTCCTCATGGTGATGTTCCCGCTGATCGGCTTCACCATCGTGAACTCCACTTTCTTCCAATCCATTGACAAGCCCTGGATTGCCATCGTGACGAGTCTGTCAAGGCAGAGGATTTTCCTGTTGCCGTTAGCTTTCATCATGCCTATCATTTTCACCAACCACGAATTAAACGGGCTGACAGGCGTGTGGGTGGCCTGCACCATTTCGGATGTCATGGGGGCTTTGTTGGCCGCCGCACTGCTCTTCTCCCAACGCAAAATATTTGCAGACCCCACACCCAACGAACATGATGTCCGTACAGAGGCTGGGACGGAAGCGTAAATATCCCCTTAAAAACTAAACTTCAGCTTTGCATTAATCCCCCACCGGTGAAACATAAACGGTGAGAAGGCTGACATCATGCTCTGGTGTTTATAGGCGGAACTGACCAACCGAAAATCCGCACCTGCCGGTTTTATCAAGTCTGTGTATAACATGTAATGGTACAATCCGGCGACCTCGAGGGAAATGGTTTTCCCGAGGAAGAACTGCAGACCCGCCGTGCCATAGCCATACATGGAATATCGAGTCCCTTCCATTTCCTCTGGTTTGAATTGATTGTTCGGAAAACTGCCGAAATCGTAATATCCGTTCTGGTCTATCACGACATTAAAATATTCATCCCCATATTGCCCCGAACAATAGATATCCCCGGAAGTGTTGGAAATCTGCTGGAAGGTAAAATCATTTTGCAATCCACCTCCGACAAAAACGGACATGAATTTCAACACAAACCAGTCATAGCGCAGGCCTATAGGTACCGAAATAGTTCTCCAGAGTTGGGATTCGTTGTAGTTTGAGACATCCACCCGACGAACATACGCCGCCCCATCCGGATCAAGCGCATCATATACGGTAGAATAACGTCCGGCTTCAAAGGTCTGTTTTGTCTGACGATAACCGACGGACAGTTCAAGACTGAGGCGGTGCCGGGCTGTCGCACACAACTGATGCGCCAAATACAACCCCACCGAAAAGTCCGTCATCCGACACGAAACATCATCAAAATCCGCTGCATACGAATCCAGAATCAAGTCATTATGCTTTGGCATCTTCCCATAAAAATAGTACGAGCCTGTGAATCCGAAGGAATTTCGCTTGGTTTTGGCCTTCACCACAAAATGTCTTGCCGTATCACTCGGAAAAATCTCATACCAAAACGCGACACTACTCTTCCGTTTCAAACGATCAATGATACTATTATCCACCATTGTATAATGGCTGTCAATATGGGTCTTATACCCTGTCGGATCCTTTGCCCGTATTTTCTGAGGCCCATCCTTTACAGGTTCGTAACGAACATATACCGCATTTCTTGATGCGTTATCCTGCGCAAACAATGTCTGATATGCACCCAACATCAAACAGGATACAACGAATATCTGTATCAACCGAAATGTCATCTTTTTCATAGCCATTAGAATTTTAACAGTTTAACAGAATAGACCTGACCGCCAATGTTGACCTTCAGGAAATAGACACCCGCTGCCACATGTATTGGGACAGCATCCCGAACGTGGTCCGTGCGGCCATATTCCTTCGACAATAACAGACGACCATTCACATCATAAAGTCCTGCGCCGATATTGCTTGGATTCGCGGCATTGACAGACAACATGATTCTATCGTAGGCAAAATAGGCTTCCACCCTGTTGCCATCATAATCTTCCACAGAAGTACTATTGCTGCGACCATAATATGTGCGATTTGCACAACTCAAACCATCCGGCACATCCACGTATGTTTCAACCCAATATTCGTACCTCGATGTATCGATTCCCACATCAAACTGGCAGTAATTGTAATCGCCATCCATCAGAACCTCCTCCTGAATGAAACGATCCGCATAACCCCATTGATAGTGTACCGTACCATATTCTGAGGTAACAGGCTGACAAATCAAGATATTAGAATTACCCTTCCGACGAATAACCGTCGTATCCGGCGCGTAACTATTCTGAATCTGCACCTGCATAGAGGTGGAGGCCATACAGTTCATCGACGGATCTCCCACCTGCATCGTCAGGAACACGGTGCCACTATCCTCTTCGTGCAGCACCACCGTTGATACATTCTCAGCCCACGGGAAATTATCCTTCAACCAAAGATAGGTGTAGTTGTGGTCGGAGATATCGTAATAATAGGTAGCATACTGGTTTTTACAGATGATGGAATCACCGGAGATGGAGAGTATGGTCGGCATCGGTGTGACCGTCAAGTGCAGTGTCACGGTGGAGTCGCAACCGTGCGTCGTCTGCAGGTTCAGATAGTGGTCGCCCGATGTGCTGGCATTGAAGCCGTTCTGGGCATAAACCTCGCCCGCGCAAATCTGCGCCGTGAGTTCCGTCGTGGCCGACAGGTACAGGGCAAGTCTCAGGACGGTGGTGTCGGTGCAGGTGTTGGCATTGGTGCTGTAATAGTAGTATGTGCCCGACTGGTTAATGGTGGTATCGGCCAATGCCCAGTAGTATTGAGTGCCGCAGGTGTCCACTGTAGTTTCCGTGTAATTGCCGTGGTTGACAGTGAGGTGCAGGATGACCGTACTGTCGCAGCCGTGCGTCGTCTGCAGGTTCAGATAGTGGTCGCCCGCCGTGCTGGCATTGAAGCCGTTCTGGACATAAACATCGCCCGAGCAAATCTGCGCCGTGAGTTCCGTCGTGGCCGACTGGTACAGCGAAAGCATCAGGACTGCGGTGTCCGTGCAGGTGTTGGCATTGGTGCTATAATGGTAGTACGTACCCGACTGGTTGATCGTG
>JAIKYR010000084.1 GCA_024682995.1 Bacteroidales bacterium
GCTATTGCTTTTTGGCACTATATGCGATTCGATACGTTTCAAATATAACATAGAGACAAAAGAATACTGTACAGGCAAATCCGGTTATGCCCATCTGTCTGACTGTACTTCATCTTATTTGGAGTACCTCCAGGATGAGGGCTTCCGTGTAACCATTCGTTTTTCAGCAGACACTCTCCAATGCCTAAGTGTCTGTAGCGGCAGCGAATCCGACAATCTTCACAACCCCTATCTTAACTCTCTTCAACCTATGGCGAAGAAATAACAATGACTTTATTGGAGGCTGATCTGAGATTCAGCATTACATACTTTCGGGCTATATCTCAACAAAAAATCGAGATATAGCCCGAAAGTCTGCATTTTTATTTTGTGTGATTTTATATTTTTCGTACATTTGCAGAAGAAAATCTTTATTGGAAAATAGAGCCTAACACAATGAAAAACATCCCCTTTATCGTCATCGCCGTCTTGGTGCTCGCCTCCTGCGGACAGAACAACAAGAACAACCAACCCCAGCCTTCCGAGGAGGGCGCAACCGTCTATTTGACTCGCGACATCAGTCCCGAGGCGTTGGTGAAGATCTACAAAGCGCTGGGCGTGGAAGCCAAGGGCCGCGTGGCCGTGAAGATCTCCACCGGCGAGGGCAGCAACCCCAACTATCTGAAGCCCGAGCTCATCAAAGACCTCGTGATGCTGGTCGATGGCACCATCGTGGAGTGCAACACCGCCTACGGCAACGCCCCCGAGGATGCCAAAGACGAGCGCAACACCTCGGCCAACCACTGGAAAATCATCGAGCAACACGGCTTCAAACCGTTGTTCAAGGTCGATATCATGGACGAGGAGGGCGAGATGCACATCCCCGTGAAAGACAATTCGCACATCAAGTACGACATCGTGGGCAACCACATGGCCAACTACGACTTCATGATCGCGCTCAACCACTTCAAAGGCCATCCCATGGGCGGCTACGGCGGCGCGCTCAAGAACCTCAGCATCGGCTGCGCCAGCCAGAATGGCAAGGCCTACATCCACTCCGCCGGCAAGATGGAGGTCCTCGACATGGAGAAACTCTGGACCCCTGAGTACATCGGCGACCAGGACGGCTTCCTCGAGAGTATGGCGGCGGCAGCGCAAGCCGTGACCGACTACTTCCAGAAGAAGGAGGGCATCATCTACATCAGCGTTATGAACAACATGAGCATCGACTGCGACTGTGTGGACCATCCCGATCCCGTGAAATTGGAGGACTACGGCATTCTCGCCAGCACCGACCCTGTGGCCCTCGACCAGGCCTGCGTCGATATCATCAATCAACAGAAGGTGACCGCCACCAACGACCCCACCGACCTGCTCTCCCGCATCGACCAGCAGCACGGCACCCACACCATCGACTGGGCGGAGAAAATCGGCTTGGGAACCAAGAAGTACAAGCTGGTGGAGATTGACAAGTAGTAGTTGACAGAACATGCCGGAACATACTCGTGGAAAAAGAATCTCTTGCCACTATTTTCAAAGTTTGCCACCTTTTCTTCGAAAATTTGAACAAAAATGAGATACTATTTTCTTGTTTTTTTGATCATTCCTATATTTATAGGATGGTTGGAGTTGCGTGTGATTGTCAAATCAAACAGGAGTGCCAGGAAAAAGAGGTATAACGAGAAAAGAATAAAACATTTTGAAGAGACTGTCCCTAATGAAAAAACTCGAAGAATAGAGGTTAGAGGTTGCGAATATCAAAATCTCACAGAACTCGTAAAAGTTTCATTCAACCTTGAAGACACCTTTCAACTTGTCATAAAGAAGGAGCGAGAAGCATTTCTCTTTGATTTGCCCTTGGAAATCTCTTATCCCGATTTTTGTGCGGGGATACAGTTTATGACAGACTTGGGTGATGGTGAACGATGTTACGTGACCGGCTGGTATTCCATCGGTTTTGTCGAAATGGATGAAGAAGCTGCACCCTTTAGCAACTCCACTGTCATGCTTACGATTCCGGATTGGGATGAAGAACTGGACGTTTATTTGGTGAGTCCAGAGAGTATCTGTTATCGGCATGACCGCACTCGTTGGGACTCGCTGTACACTTTTTCCGACACGAGTATTTCATACCGTCCGATTCCTGAATTATGATGCCGAGATGGCATCCAACAGTTCCAAAGTAGCATGAATATACAATCAAACTTTAACAATAGTATGACCAACCTCGAAAAATGCAACGCCGGTATCGAGTATTCGTATGCCGACGAGGAGTTGATTGCGCTCAAGACCGAGGCCATCCGGCAGTGCGAGATTTTCAACGCCCTTGACGGCAGAGACTACATGGCGCAGTACCATCAGCTGCAGCAGATGCTCGGCGCGGTGGGCGAGCGCGTGTGGATTGCCAAGACCTTCAACTGCGACCGCGGGAAGAACATCTTCATCGGTGACGACTTCACCGGCAATCACAACCTCACAATCCTCGACATCCGCGAGGTCCACATCGGCAACCACGTGATGGTCGGGCCGCACACGCTGATCACCACAGTCGGGCATCCGCTTTCGCCCAAGGGCCGCCGCGAATACCACGCCTTAGCCAAACCCGTGCGCATCGGCAACGACGTGTGGATCGGCGGTAACGTCACCATATTGCCCGGCGTGACCATTGGCAACAACGTGGTGGTGGCGGCCGGTGCCGTGGTCACAGAGGACGTGCCCGACAACTCCCTGGTCGGCGGCGTGCCCGCAAAAGTCATCAAGACTATCGAAAACGACCTTTGATTTTATATAATGCCCTTTTTGTAGCATAAAAACAACATGATTTTCTCACTATTTCTGAAATTTTCCTTTATAAAAGAACAAAAGCGAAAAAATGAATGCAATTTCACAACAAAAATGTTTAGATAACATTGAAGGATTGGAATAAAATAGAAATTATTCAATCGTGGCAACGATAAAATCCCATAAAGGCTTCCTGCTGCTGCACCTCTCCGTGTTCATCGCGGGGTTCACTGGAGTACTGGGACGGCTCATCGAGCTGGATCCCGTGGTGCTCGTCTGGCATCGGATGACGTGGGCGGCCGCCTTGATGGCGTTGTTTCTTGCCCTTAGAAAAGAGATGCAGCATTTCCGTTTCAAGGATTTGGCCCGGATGGGCGGCGTGGGCGTGCTGCTGTGCCTGCACTGGATCTTCTTCTACGCCAGCATCAAGGCGTCGAACGTCTCCATCGGGGTGGTCTGCTTCTCCCTGGTCGGGTTCTTCACCGCGCTTCTCGAGCCCATCATCAACCGGCACCGCTTCTCCGTGCGCGAGTTTCTGTTCAGCATCCTCACGGTATGCGGCGTCTATCTCATCTTCCAGTTCGACACCCGATACCGTTTGGGCATTGCCTTGGGAATTGTCTCCTCGGCCTTGTACGCCCTCTTCGCCATCGCCAACCAGCACGTCGGCAAGCACTATGAAGCCAAGAATATGCTCTTCTGGGAGATGGTCGGCGGCATTGTCGTCCTCAGCGTCATCCTGCCAGTTTACAACGCCTTCCTGCCTATCGGGAAGTTCCTTCCGACGGGTATGGACTATCCCTATATGGCCTTTATGGTGGTGGTTTGCACC
>JAIKYR010000080.1 GCA_024682995.1 Bacteroidales bacterium
CCTTTTGGAAAATTAAAAAGTGACTGGGAAAATATATGGCCCAAGATGATTAATACTAGTAATTTTATCCAACAAAATTTCACCTACTTTAAAAAAGGTCAATACAAGATTCTTTGTATGAATGCCAACCAACAAAAAACACCAAGCAAACACTTTAATGCCGTTTTAGAAACCATCATTCAATTCATAAAGAAAAACTAGTGGGGTACTTTTTATTATTTTAGCCTGTTTTGCAAACGAAAAATAACGGCTATGGCCACTTAAATAACATTAATCACTAATAAAATTTTTCGTGTCCACTTTTTGGAGCTGGCATAAAGGTATTCCGCTGTGAACCCAGTGAGAGGTACAATTCCTCTGACTTTTCTATAAAATCGGTTAATTAT
This sequence comes from Bacteroidales bacterium, assembly GCA_024682995.1. Classification (GTDB taxonomy): domain Bacteria; phylum Bacteroidota; class Bacteroidia; order Bacteroidales; family WCHB1-69; genus F23-D06. Next base: position 387 of record JAIKYR010000080.1, read on the forward strand.
TCCTCTGACTTTTCTTGAGATACAAATATTTTTTTGTATTTTTGCAGCCTATAATCTGTAGTTATGTATTATCCGAGAACAATTGACAAATACTTGGCTGAATGGAAAGAAAGCAGTAATCGCAAGCCGCTGCTTTTAAGAGGCGCAAGGCAGGTGGGGAAGTCATGGGCTGTAAAGAACCTTGGCCGACAATTCAAATATTACATTGAAGCCAACTTTGAAAAACGCAAAGAACTTAAGTCTTTGTTTGAAAGGGTAAGTGATGTGCATGAGCTGGCGGCAAAGATCGGCAAAATGTACGAAACCCCGATTGTGGCAGGAGAGACATTACTGTTTCTTGATGAGATACAAGAATGTGCGGAGGCCATACACAGCCTCTGGTTTTTCAAAGAGGATTTCCCTGAATTGCACGTGGTGGCAGCGGGGTCTTTGTTGGAGTTCGCTCTCAAAGATTTGCACTCTTTCGGGGTGGGACGCATACGGTCGCTATTTATGTATCCGATGTCTTTTGACGAGTTTCTGGAAGCCCAAGGCAAAACGACGTGGCTTCAGGCAAAGCAGGAGGCCACCCCGCAGGAACCGCTTTTTGATATGCTTCACAACGAATTAGTTGAACAATTCCGCACATTTCTTTTGGTGGGAGGCATGCCAGCCAGTGTTGCCAAGTGGATAGAGACACACGACTATGTGCTGGCAGCCAATGAACAGGACGACATACGGCAAACCTATTATGATGATTTCGCCAAGTATGCAAAAAAAATCGATCCCCAACTGCTTCGCAACACCCTGCATAGCGTTGTAACACAGATAGGGAAGAAATTTGTATATAGCAAGGTGCAAGGCAACGCTACGGCAGAAGAGGTAAAGCGGGCCCTGCAATTGCTTTCAGATGCAGGGTTAATAAAAAGAGTTGTACACAGTGCAGGAAACGGACTGCCGTTAGGTGCGGAGAGCAATTCAAAATTCCAGAAATTCATCTATCTTGACAGCGGCTTGTTGCTGCGCATCCTGGATTTGGAATTGGGCGGTGCGGAACCGTTGACCCAGCAAATCCTTACAGATACTGCAGCTCAACTGGTGGACAAAGGCAATCTGACGGAAATGGTGGCGGGATGGGAAATTGTCAAATATTCTTCACCCCGCACGCAGAATGATTTGTATTGGTGGGAGAATCTTGAACGAGGCACCACCTCTGAAGTGGACTATTTGCTCGCCCACAACATGCGTATTCTTCCTGTGGAGGTAAAGTCTGGCATCAGCGGCAAGATGAAAAGCCTGCACCTGTTTATGCGCAACAAGAATATAAACGATGCTATCAGATGTTCACTTGAGAATTTCGGAGAACTTACCATTTGCGACGGGGAGGAATGCCAAAGCCAACGCACCATCCGCATCATTCCCCTGTATGCCATCTCCAATCTGTTTCTGGGGAATTCGATATAGATGACTTCCCGTGCGACTACTGTATGTGAAGTCTATCTTTCACAGTGTAGCCTCCACCTTTCCGCCTAACAAGAAAAAAGAAAGGAACTCGCAAGAGCAGAATAGTACAGTGGTCTGTGTCCCGTTATCTTCGCGGGTTTGCCGTTTTTACTACATTTGCACTTTCAAAACCAAACAACCGAATAATTATGAAACTGAAGCCTTACATCCCTGATCCTGAGAATGATGTGTTTCTAAATAGTTATGACAACGAAATTTCATTGGCATGCAATGTCATATATTACGTGGAAAGTCCGGATAACGAGCTGTTGAATGCCGCCGTGCGCCAAATGGCAAACCAAGACAATCCTTTGTTGGATGATACGGAAATTCAGCCCTATCCGTTTAGGCTTCAGTATGTTGCGCAGTCCGACTTGGATGAAGAAGCACTTCGCACAGCCTTGATTCCCGAATATGGCGAAACGCTGGCGGCGGAGACCATCGGTAACTTCCGTCGCTGCTTGTCGGACGATCAGGGCGGCACACTGGTAGCTCGCTGTCTGCCGACATTCTCATACAACGACTTTTTCGAGGATGACCACACCGTCTGCATCTTCCCCGGATTCCGTCTCACTGCTCCGCGGGCCGTCGCAAAGAAGGTCGCATGGTTTGCCCGCCAAGTAGCCGAAAGGAACTTCTATCGTCTAACTGGTGAATCGTATCAGGACTATATCACACCACCGGCTACTGCCCGGGAATCCCAGTCGGAATACGGCGGATTTGGGATGGGGTTTGTCACCAGAAAAAAGTCCAAGCAGGAGATCACCGAAGATATGTTACGTCATTCCGAAGCCTTGTCGGACTGGATTGTCAGGAACATTCAAGATTACGACAAGGCTATCTCTGTTTTGGATCTGGTCCGGAATCAGATAAGCAATAAGCGCAAATTGAAGGAGCCGTGCAAAATTAAGGTCAAAGACAAGGACATCTACCTGATGCTTCCCAAAAACGAGCTGAAAAAGTTATCAATCGGACGAGGTGCCCTTCCAAGGATGCTGTACGTTTTTTACCTGGTTCAAATCAAGCGTGCGGAAAAGGATGCTCGCGAGCCAAGGAACATCGCGCAGGTGAATCTCGTGGATTATAAAGATGATTTGTTATATATTTACCGGGAAATCGGTTCCAACTGGGAGGCCGACATTCACAGCATCGAATCGATGTGGGACAAAACCAACATTGCTTTCGGGCGTGACTTGTCGTCTATCCGCGAATGTTTCAGAAACATTTTTGATGTAAACAGTATTCTGCCCAAATGTTACACCATAGAGATTGTGGACCATGACAAGATGGGCAGGAGCCTGTACGGCATCCAACTCGACCCTGACGACTTTGAGTTGGGGTGGCCGTACAACAAGATGGTGTAAGGCTGCCTTTTACTGAAATCCCCCACCCCTGCTATTAGCAGAAATCAACCTCCTATTCGTTGATTCCCGACCTTTGCGGCGCTAATTCAAACATGTATTATTATGAGAAACAACAAGAATTTCAACGCCCTTAAGACCGTGACAGAGGTCGCCAAACTCATGGAGAACTCCTCCGACAAGATAATCCAACTTTATGATCCCACATTCACGGCATCCGGAAATGCAGACGAGCGCTCCAAACGGAAACCGGACTACCAGCTCATCAGCGCGATGGAACCGCAGCTGCGCGAACAGGTGGAACAGCTCAGCCTCTTCCTGAAGACCACCCCGTTGGAAACCCTGCTCTTCGTAGCAATCTTTGCCATCCAGCTGATCAGCAACAGCAGCGTGGACACCCGCGACATCAGCCGCTACCTCGGCATCAACGGGCTGGATCTCCTGCCTCTGAAACCCGTACTGCATTCGTTGCTGAATAAACGCCTGATCCGCGTTGTGAACCACCGTCGCAGCACCAACGACTATATCGTGGCCGACACGGTGGAGCACTCGCTCATCCAGAATAAGCCTGTGAAACGAATGAAGGCGCAGGAGACGGACCAGTTCCAGTTGTGCAATATCGTCTCCGGGCTTATCGAAAGCCGCAGCAACGAGGACTTTGACACACGTGAGCTTTTCATCCAGATTCAAAAGGAAGAGGAAATCAACTCAGACATCAAATTAGTGAAAGAGTTGCGGAAACTTTTGCCCGACATTGAGGACAGGACTCTCTTTTATGAAATCTGCGACGATTTCGTCCGCGACCGCCGGCGCAACACCGGGGTGGAATGCACCCTGAACGACATCTACGACAACCTGCGCGGCCGTTTCAATATTGCCAAAATCATTATGGACCAAAGCCATCCTCTCCTGCAATCAGAGTTGGCGGAGCTGCTCCCCGCCAAATTTCTCGCCGAGGCGGAGATTGCGCTGACCGAAAAAGGTAAACGTCTGCTATTGGATGAGGACTATGATCTTTTCTGCGGTAAGGGCGGCTCCGACAAGCGGCTGACCGCACCCGACAAGATCCCCACCCGTGAACTGTTTTTCAATGAGGAACTTACTGGCGACCTCAACTTCGTAAAGAACAGTCTGGAGGAGAGCAATTTCGTGAAACTGCAGAAGCGTTTGGAAGAGAATTCGCTTCCCAAGGGTGTGGCGTTGTTGTTCCATGGTCTGCCAGGCACCGGCAAAACGGCCGCCGTGGATATGATTGCCAAGGCCACCGGCCGGAGCATCTATCATGTGGACATCGCCGCCTCCAAGACCTGCTGGTTCGGCGAGAGCGAGAAACTGTTCAAGAGAATCTTTACCGATTACCGCCGAATGTGCGAAACCGAGGAGCGCAAGCCCATCTTGCTCTTCAACGAGGCCGATGCTTTGTTTAGCAAGCGCCGCGACGTGGACTCCGGTAGCTGCGCCCAAACCGAGAACGCCCTGCAGAACATCCTGCTGGAGGAGATGGAGACCTTGGACGGCATCCTCATCGCCACCACCAACTTGTGCGACAACTTCGACAGCGCCTTTGAACGCCGCTTCCTCTTCAAGGTGAAGTTCGGGCAGCCCAACACCGACGCCAAGAAGTCCATCTGGAAGAGCAAACTCCCGTGGCTCACGGAAGGGCAGTGCGGGCAGTTGGCGGCGAAATACGACCTTTCGGGCGGCGAAATCGACAATATCGTGCGCAAAAGCATGATGGAGGAGGTGCTGAACGGCACCCGCCCCGACGTGGCGATGCTGGAATCCTGGTGCCGTGGCGAGAAGCTGACCAGAAAGGGCGGGAACGCAATCGGGTTCACATGCTAAAACCTGGCTATTAGCCATTGGGGGTTGACCTTTGGCTTTTAACACATGCCATTCCAAGAATCACTAATCAAACAATAATCATTAAATTCTGCTACTCGCAGAAAATCATCACGCACAAAAAACCGGATTATTTTTGCCGCGTAATTAAAAAACATACGACGATGAACATTTTATATTTGCACGGTTACGGCTCCTCAGGGCAGAGCAACACCGTTGAATATTTGAAAAAAGCCCTGCCAAATGACAATATTACAGCTCCTGACATCCCCGTGGATCCTGCGGAGGCGTTGCCCTTCTTGAAACAGTTGTGCGATGACGAGCACTTTGACGTCATCATAGGAACCAGTATGGGTGCACAGTACGCACAGCAGCTGCCCGCCAACTTTGTGCGCATCTGCGTAAACCCCGCCTTCCATATCTCGCAACAGCCCGAAATCCTGAAGGTGGGCACCTTCGATTTCTTCCAACCCCGCAAGGACGGGCAAACGCAGTTCACCATCACGGAGGAAATCATCCAACACTTCCGTGAGATGGAAGAGCACCAGTTCGACAACTGGAAAGCCGATGCCCCCGAGAATCTTCTCTGCATCGGTCTTTTCGGCAACAAAGACACCACAGTAAACTGCCGAGAAGAGTTCCAACGGTACTATCCTAACGTGCAGTTGTTTGAGGGAGAACACAGAATGAACCAAAAAGTGCTCAAGAATGTAGTGGTGCCCATCATCAAGCGGCTGGAAGGGTGCCGTCGGGAGGCGGAGAACTTCGTTTTTTGTGAAATGTGTCGTGACTGCCACTACGAGCCGGATGGCCGTTTTTCTGACGAACGATATTCGGACACCATTTTGCGCGATGATGAGCCAGTGAAACTCATCAGACGCTTTTTTGCGGAGGCGGAGTGGCAGCGTTTACTGAAAGAGGGGGTTGTGCAACAGCCCAAAGAGGATGAACCTGCCTTGCATGTCGGTGACGCGATTTATGGCTGTAAATATGGCTGCGATAATAAATATGAAGGGGCGATCACCAAAATCATCAGCTATACCGACAAATACCACTATAAGGCGGAAGCCACAATGCGTCCTTTTAATGGTACACCTATAGATGTTGTGGTGTACAACAATGGTCTTTACGATGCTCCGCGAGTGAAAGAGATAACAACAGCTAATGACAACATCGAAACTATTGCAGAACCGACTATAGTTTGTCAGTCGGGCACTTTTAGCATTATAGGTGGATTTTCAATGGTAGGTACAATTGCTTACGCGTTCCAATTGGCTGTAAAGATGCGCATACCAACGATCTATTTCAGCAATCAAATGAAACGCGAGCATCTTTTACAATTTCAAGCGCCCAAAGGATGTCCTAAATGGATAACCATTGACGACAGTTGCCCGCTCACTGTAGATCGGATGCGCGAAAAAGTGCGCTTAATGAAAGAGTCACACCAAATCCAATTGGTCATCATCGACTTTTTGCAGTTGATCACCTATGATAATTCATTGGATAATGCTAACAGATCCGAACAAATGGTTGCCATAGCTCGTGCACTGAAATGTATTGCAGAAGATTTCAATGTTGCGGTGATAGCCATTTCAGTTCTTTGGCACCGTCGCCATGATTGTCGTCCTGAAATTCAAGATATTCCTGACTGGAAGAAATTATCCCCGTGGGTGGACAACGTACAGCTTATTCCCTGTAAATGTCCGGCAGACTCGTCGCCTTTCCGTTGTGATTTTGCATCGTAAAAAAATGTTATGAAAACCGTTTTTGAATTAATAAGGATTTACACCAACAGCAAAACGCGCTATCCACTTCGGAAAAGTCAGATAAACACTATGGGGTTGTTTTCAACTTTAGCCAAAGCGGAAGCGCAAATGATTCAAGACGCGGAAGGAAACTACGAGAGTGAACAGGAACGCCTGAAAGACATTGCGGAGAAGGAAGAATACCGTAACGACGAGAAACGGTTCGGGCACGACGTCGTGCTGGCGTACAGGATCACGAAATACGAACTTGACTCAGAGGTGTGGAAATGTAGCAGTACCCAGTCGGTGCGCACCTACACAGCCGACGGGCAACCCAACGACGAGTGCCTGCTTGATGCCGCCTGCAAACGCCAATTCAAAGGCCGCACGCCCGAACAGATTCGCTTCCGGCCGGGCGACATTGTGGAGGTTATTGACGAACGGACAGCGGAACTCTGTGTGGTGGGACACACACAGCCCACTGTGGAAGATTATGCCAGCTATCGCCAACGCTGTTGGGA
>JAIKYR010000165.1 GCA_024682995.1 Bacteroidales bacterium
TCATTGCCGGCCCTTGTGTGGTGGAAGGGGAGGAGATAACGTTGCAGATTGCCCGCCACCTGAAGACGGTGTGTGACGAACTGGGCATCCCGTTTCTCTTCAAGGCTTCCTACCGCAAGGCCAACCGTTCGTCGTTGCACTCGTTCACGGGCATCGGCGATGAAGATGCGTTGGCGATACTGGCGAAGGTGAAGGAGGAACTGAACGTTCCGATAGTAACCGACATCCATGCTGCGGAAGAGGCAGCATGGGCCGCGGAAGTGGCCGATGTACTGCAAATTCCGGCCTTTTTGTGCCGTCAAACCGACTTGTTGGTGGCCGCTGCCAAGACAGGTCGTTATATTAATATAAAAAAGGGGCAGTTCCTGTCGCCGGAGGCGATGCGCTTTGCGGTGGAGAAGGTGCGCGACGCCGGCAACCCCAACGTGATGGTCACAGAACGGGGCACATCGTTCGGCTATCAGGATCTGATTGTGGATTTCCGGGGCATCAAGGCCCTGAAGGAAAACCGTTGTCCCGTGGTGCTCGACTGCACCCACTCGTTGCAGCAGCCCAACCAGCTTGCTGGCGTTACGGGCGGACGTCCCGACCTTATCGAGACCATCGCCAAGGCAGGCGTGGCCGTCGGCTTTGACGGCCTCTTCATGGAGACACACCCTGACCCGGCGCACGCCCTTTCCGACGGCGCCAATATGCTCCCGCTTGCGGAGATGCGTCCGTTGCTTGTTAAATTATTGAAAATCAGAAAAGCCATTTTATGAAAAACAGCCGACTGCACCAGATTATCATTATCCTGCTTGTGGCCCTCTGCTACGGCAACACGCTGACCTTGAACTACGCTTTGGACGACCGAATGGTCGTGATGGAGAGCAAATACACCATCCAGGGAGGCTGGGATGGCATCAAGTCCATTTTTACGGAGGATACCTTCAACGGCTATTTCGCCAACAAGGAGGCTGTGGTCGAGGGTGGCCGTTACCGTCCGATGTCACAGCTGTCGTTCCTGTTAGAGATGGAGATCTTCGGACAGGACATCAAAAGGAAGATTGGCAATGTGAATGACTTCTTCAATTTGCATAATCCCGACCATGAGCAGTTTTTCGTGGATTCCAGCCTGCCAGTGATATCGCATCTTTTCACCATCCTCTATTTTGCACTTCTTTGTCTGGTGATATACAAGGTGTTATCCATGCTTTTCAGCCAGTATGAAGGGAAGAAATGGTTCCAGTCGCTGGCGTTTATCGCCACGGTTCTTTTCGTGGTTCACCCCATTCATACGGAGGCGGTGGCCAATGTCAAAGGGCGGGATGAGATTTTCGCTATGCTGGGCTCGATGCTGACGTTATGGTGTTCGTTGAAATATGTGGACACCCGCAAATGGTGGTTCATCGTCTTGTCGTTCCTGTCGTTCCTGTTCGGCATTTTTTCCAAGGAGAACACCATCACCTTCCTGGCTGTGCTTCCGCTTACGTTGTTTTTCTACCAGAATGAAAAGAAGCGCACGGCGGACTATTTCGTCACACTTTTGCCGGTCATCGTGGGGAGTTTCATCTTCATATTGGCCCGTGCCAACGCTATCGGATCCATCATGCCGGCGGATCAGTCGGGCATCATTTTGAACAATCCCTTTATCAACTCCACAAAATCTGAGGAGATTGCTACGGTGCTGTTCACATGGCTGATTTATTTGCGGTTGCTTTTCTTCCCGCACCCGCTCACTCACGACTACTATCCATGCGAGATCGCGATTACGAACTTCTCCAATCCTGTGGTTTGGGTTGTCATTGCAGCTAGTGTGGCACTTGTCGTTTATGCCCTTCTCACATTGAAAAAGAAAAAAGTGCCGTCATACGCCATCTTGTTCTTTATCATCACGTTTTCCATCACATCCAATCTTCTGTTCAATATCGGAACGTTCATGAACGAACGTTTTGTGTTCATTCCATCGTTGGGGTTCACGCTGTTGATCGGATACGGTTTTTATTTGCTTCTGCAAAAGGAATCGAAAGTCTGGCAGGGTGTTTCGTTGGCTGTGCTGGGTGTGATATGTCTGTTGTTGGGTATAAAGACGTTTACTCGGAATTTTGTTTGGAAAGATGATTTTACCCTTTTCCTTACGGATGTGAAAACCTCCACAAACAGTATCAAGTGCAATGTGTCGGCAGGTGGCAGTTATTTGCAGATGTATAAGAAAAGTTTGGATACGAATGAACGCAATCTGGCATATCAACATTTGTATAAGGCTGTTTCATTGGACAGTACGGCGGTGAATGCCTATCTGCTGTTGGGTGAGCTGCTGTTTATGGATGAGCAATATGAGGAATCGTATAATTACTTTGAGACGGCGGCCCATTTCGCTCCGGGAAATATCATTGCGGTGGATAACCTGAAGAAACTTTCCTTGTTGTTGGAAGACAGGGACTTGAAACCCATTTCGAACCTTTTGGATGAGGCTTTGCGTGAGCGCAACATCACAAAACTCAACGCGGCTTACCGGCAGGTGGAGGATTTCTTGGCGGAGCATCCGAAGAGCCTGATTGGCCGTAATTTGAAAGGTAATATGCTGGGTAGGGGATATGGCTTGCTGGATTCCTCCATACATGTGTATGAGAGCATCCTGGCCGATGACCCGACATTTGCAAGCGCGTATGAGAATATGGGCATCGCGTATGCGGTCAAAAAGGATTTCACCAGTGCCGAGGCTTGTCTTTTGAGGGCGCAGCAGCTGGTCCCCGACAATATGAATGTGAAATACAATCTAGTTTCCCTTTATCTGGACAAGGGTGATATTGAAAAGGCGGAGGCGATGAAACAACAGATTGCCGCCATGACGGCGCGGTAGTGCCCGACTTTCGGTAAGAAAGACGATTGGACGGTTGGGAATTTGCCAAAGACTTTAGCACGAAATCCGTTCGGCGACGATGGTGACGTGCGTGGAATCCCAAAGTGTGGTGCCGAACAGAAACACATCCCCGCCATCTTTTATATTCAGTTTTTTTCTTAATTCTTCGCTGCTTAACGGGAAGTTGCGCACGGCAATGTTGGCCTTTGTGACGGATGACAGTTGTTGGCGGATCTCTTTTTTATGAAAGGGAACCGTTTTTATAATCCTGTAAATCTTTCCTGGAAAATCATCCACAATCTCCTCACCTGTATATAGATGGCTGTGCGGATGGAGTTTCCCGACGGAATAATGGTGTGTGATGCTTTTGAAGGCTCCCGCTTTCAGCACGGCGGCGTTCGGTTCGAACAGGTATGTCCCGATTTTTTCGATGGGAGTTAAAGCGGTATTGGACTCCTCGTCTATGGTGAATTGATAATGTCGGGTCCCGTCGGACAGTAGATCCACGGCGTGAATGACAGGATTGGGCGTGCGCGTGTGCGAGAGCAAAAAGAGTACCTCTTTGCATTCGCCCTTGACGGCCACCACGTGTACGGATTCCGTTTCGGGCAGCTGTCGTAGCACCTGCCGGATGTCGATCATGGGCGACAGCTTGAGCATGATGTGATGGCGGGCATAATCAAGGAGTTGTGGTTTCCATTGGAGGATGTTGGGTTGGCAATCTTCCAGTGCCACCACGCGTTGGCCGTGCGTGTTGCGTCGTGACGGGTCCAGATAGAGGCAGTCGTGGATGGGCAAGCGTGACAAGACCGTTTCCATGGTCTCTGTGTGGAAGCGTATGTTGGAGATGCCGAGGGTTTGGGCGTTGTGCCGGACGATTTCGGCCAGGATTTCTTGCGGCTCCACCCAGTCGATTTCCTGAAATTTTGCGGCGAAGGCGAACGTGTCCACCCCGAAGCCGCCAGTAAGGTCGGCAAGGGATTCTCCCTTCCAAAGAGAAGCTTTGTAGATAGCGGTGACACTGGAGGAGCATTGTTCCATGGACACCGCCGATGGGTAGGCTATGTCGTCGTTTGCGTAAAAGTCGGGCAGTTTTTCCCGTGCTTTTTGCCGGCCTTCAATCTGCTGCAAGGCCCAGTGGAGATCCACTTCCGGGTCCGCACAGCCGCGTAACGCCACCCGCCGGACATCCTCTTCCTGATGCTCGGTGATGAATCGGCGGGTGGCTGCGTTTGTAAGCAAGGTTACTGGCGGACGATTCTATGGGTTTCTATGGCGTTCTCGGTCTCCACCTGGAGGATGAATATGCCACGATAGGGCAGTTGTAGAGTGACATCAGTGGCGTTGGGGGTTATGGCCTCCACCAGTCTGCCGTCAATACTGTAAACGCGGACTTCATGGATGGCCTCGCTGCCAGCCCGCACATGAAGTTCCTCGCGTGCGGGATTGGGATAAACGGTGACCGTCTCCTCACGATAGTCGTTGATGCCCACCTGCGACGTGTGGAACGTGGTGGATGTCCAGTTGCTGAAGAGGTTGTCGCCGCACACGGCACGGATGTGGAATCCGTAGTTGGTGTTGGGGGTCAGTCCAGTCAAGGTGGTGGTGTTGGTCAGCAGGTTCAATGTGGTACCGGTGCCGATGACGAAGCCGGCAAGTCCGTATTCGCCCTCATAGAGATTGGAGACATCATCCCAGTGAAGGGTGACGGAATGGTCGGTGATGTCCGTAATCGTGATGTTCTGGATGTCAAAGCAGGTGTCCGGATCCTCAGGAATGGCACTGGCCAGCACCAGATTGTCTAAAAACAGAGCCGAACCCTGCTGTGCCGCTAAGGATGCGGAGGAGAGCAGGATCACGACCAGTGAGTCGGGGTTTGTAAGCGGCTGCTCCGGCAGGATGTCGTGAATGGGGGTGTAGTCGATGGCAAACGGCTGGTAGGCGGCTATATCGGTGAGGTTGAGGACCCCGCCCCCGCCGACGACCTCGCGATGGTGCGTTGTGGAGTTGTACTTGGTGCCGAAGTAGATGATGCCGCCCTGATCCGTGCCGCCGGAGCCGGACTGGTACTTGTAACTTCCCTTCAGCTGCGCTGGAATGAAGCCGTTAAGGGCAATGCCACCCGTGATGTACTCATTGATGTCCAAGTCCGCCAACGCGGCTAACAGCAGACTGTCGCTGCTGATGTTATCAATGAGGGTGGACAGCAGGAGCATAACCTGGTTGAGGTCCGTCTCACCGGTGGTGAGCAGGGTGGGGAAGACCATGTTGGTCAGTGAGCTGTCCAAATAGCCGCTGACAAGCGGATAGGCTGTTTGCGTGATGATGTCGGAGAGCATGAAACTCTCAATCTTCAGTGCTTTCTGCCCGTCGGGCACGGTGCCGGTCTCGGCGCTGGCCTTGAGCAACGGAATATCCGTGTTGATGGTGATGGGCATCCCGTACAGGCTGATGCTCTCGTTTACTGGATATTTCAGATAGTCCCAGGAGGTGGGATAGTTGAAAGCGTTGAACAATGGAAGTAATCCCGAGACGGAATAACCCTGTCCAGTGGACCAGTTTTCAAAGCTGTTGTTCGGAATGGGATTGGTTTGGGCATTTGCCGGTAGGGTGAAAAGGGACAAGATGCCAATGATAAGAGGTAAAACTAATTTTTTCATTGTAAATATTTTTGGCTGCAAAAATAATTCATTTTTTCTAACCAGTGCATGGCTGATTTAATTGTTGGCGTATTATGTATAATAAATAGCAGTTTGTTGTGTGATTCTTTCAGTTGGATGGCGGGATGGTTGGCTTGCAGGAAGGCGAGTATGCGCCCGAAGGCATCCGATTGGAAGTAGGGCGAGGACGAGCTTCCGACGAAGTAGCCCGTGAAGGTGTTTTTCTTGAGGATGATTTTTTCAAAATGAAGTTCTCCAGCCAACAATCGCAAAGGTATGGTCTGCAAGAGCTCCTGGGTAGGCTTGGGCATAGGACCGAAGATATCCACCACTTTCTTGCGGAACTCTTCCAGTTTTTCATCGTTTTTGATGGATTCCAGCTCTTTGTAAAAACTCATGCGCTCCGACACGCTGCTGATGTAGTCAGACGGGAACAACGCCTCAATGTCGGTTTCCAGCACGCACTCGCGGGTGAGGATGCCGGAGTTGTCGGCCATATCAACATCTTGATAGTCGGAATCTTTCATTTCCAAGATGGCTTCGCTCAAGATTTTCTGGTACATCTCGTAGCCAATGTCGTTGATGAAGCCGCTCTGGTCGGCACCGAGGATGTTGCCGGCTCCGCGGATGTCAAGGTCGCGGAGGGCGATCTGGATGCCGCTGCCGATATCGGAAAAGTCCTCAATGGCTTGCAACCGCTTGCGGGCCTGGTCGTTGAGAAATTCGTAGGGCTTGGTGAAGAGGTAGCAGAATGCTTTCTGGTTGTTGCGTCCCACACGTCCGCGCAGCTGGTGCAGCACGTTGAGGGCGAAGTTCTGCGCATCGTTGATGATCATCGTGTTGGCGTTCACGATGTCCAGCCCGGACTCTACGATGGTGGTTGAGACCAGCACGTCGTACTGTTGGTTGATGAAGTCGGTCATGATGCGCTCAAGCTCGTCGCCTTCCATCTGCCCGTGGCCGATGGCGACACGCGCTCCAGGCACCAGTCGCTGGATGAGTCCTGCCAACTCCTTGATGTCCTGTATCTTGTTGTGAACCACGAATACCTGCCCGTGGCGGTTCAGCTCGAATTGGATGGCCTCTCGCAGGATCTCCTCGTCGAACACATGCACCTCTGTCTGGATGGGCTGCCGGTTGGGGGGCGGCGTGGTAATGACGGAGATGTCGCGGGCCCCCATGAGCGAGAACTGCAGGGTGCGCGGGATCGGCGTGGCTGACATGGTCAGCGTGTCCACGCTGACGCGCATCTCGCGCAGCTTCTCCTTTGCGGCCACGCCGAACTTCTGCTGCTCATCGATGATGAGTAATCCTAAATCCTTGAAAACGACATCTTTGCTTAGCAGCCGGTGTGTGCCGATGAGGATGTCGATTTTGCCCTCTTTGAGGAGCGCCAAGGTTTCTTTGATCTGTTTGTTGCTCTTGAAACGGTTCACATACTCCACACGGCAGGGCATATCGCAGAGGCGGTCGCGGAAGGTGGTGTAGTGCTGCAGGGCGAGCACGGTGGTGGGCACGAGTACGGCTACCTGCTTGTTGTCGCACACGGCCTTGAAGGCGGCGCGAATGGCGATCTCCGTCTTGCCGAAGCCCACATCGCCGCAGATGAGGCGGTCCATGGGGTGTACGTTTTCCATGTCGCTTTTCACGTCCGCCAAGGTCTTGATCTGGTCCGGCGTGTCCTCGTAGATGAAGGATGCCTCCAGCTCGGTCTGCATGTAGTTGTCGGGCGAGAAGGCGAACCCCTTGCGGGCCTTGCGCGCGGCATAAAGCTTGATGAGGTCGATGGCCAACTCCTTGATACGCTTCTTGGTACGCTCCTTGACCTTGTCCCACGTGCCCGACCCGATGCGGTGCAGCGTGGGCGCAGTGCCCTCCTTGCCGATATATTTGGTGATTTTGTGCAACGAGTGGATGCTCACGTACAGGATGTCGCCGTCCTTGTAGCTCAGCTTGATGACCTCCTGCTCCTTGCCGTTGATCTCGGTCTTTTCCAAACCTTGATAAACCCCGATGCCGTAATCAATGTGGACCACGAAGTCGCCGGGTTGCAGGTCGTAAATCTCGCGCAGCGTGAAAGCCTCGCTCTTCTTGTACCGGTCGCGGATGATTACGCGTTCGTGTTTTTCCATGAATTGGTGGTCGGTATAGACCGCCAGTTTGTGCTGCTCGTCGCGGAAACCCTCGTGCAGAATCTGCCGGATGGGATGGTATAGTGCCTCGATGGTGTATCGCGTGTCATTATGCCGGTTGTACTTGCCCAGCAAATCGACCATAATCTTGAATAAACGGTCCAACTGCGACTGGTTTTCGGCTAAAAAAACAGTCTTGATGCCCTTCTCAAGATTGTCAATCCATTCCAATAACAGATAGTCGAAACTGCGCCCGAAGTTGTTCTGCGGTTTCATGCCAAAGTCCAATGTCAGATCTGCCGCATCGGTGCCCGAGGTGTTGATCAGGCAACGTGTGTGTAAGGCAAGGGCACTGTCGTAGTCGTGTTTGCGGATGAAAAAATCCTCGGCGTGGCGCGGGGTAGTGTTCTCTGTTTCAGAATCTTGAAGAGAAAACTCATTCTCCACGTTTTTAAAGAGAGCCCCGATTTGGGATCCGATGTCTTTGGGGTTGTCGGTCCAGAAAAGCGTGTTTCTGGGCAGAAAGTCCAGTATGGAGATTCGTTGCTCCTCCTTGTCTAAGGAGACGATTTTGGGCATGATGTGAATCTCTTCCTCCTCGCGGATGGAGAGTTGGGTTTCGGGGTTGAAATAGCGGATGGATTCCACACGGTCGCCGTCCAGTTCAATACGGTATGGGTATTCTTCGGAGAAGGAGAAGATGTCGAAGATGCTGCCGCGCCACGCAAACTGCCCCGGCTCGAAGACGAAATCCTCCTGCAGATATTCGAATTCGTAGAGGAAATCCAGAAAGATGTCGGTGGGGATTTCGCTGTCTCGCTTGATGATGAAGGAATTCTGGCTGACAAACTGCTGGGTGACAACCTTTTCGGCGAGTGCCTCGGGGTAGGTGACAATCATGCACGGACTGTCGGGCTGGCGGGTCAGCTTGTTGACAATCTCGGACCGCAGCTTGACGTTGGAGTTGTCCAGCTCGTCGGTGGTGTGGGCGCGCTTGAAGGAGGATGGCAGGTAATGTACCCGCTTGCTGGTCAAGGGCTTGTTGCGGTCGTCGAGCAGTTTTTCAAGGTCGTTGAAGAAGAAGGCCGCCCGTTCTTTGGAAGAGAGGATGAAGAGGTGTGGCGTGGCACTCCCGTCCGTCACCTTGGCTGCCAACATGGAGTAGGCCGACCCGACAAGTCCGTTCAGCGACAGGACTTTAGGCGAACCGCTCCCACTGGCAAGCATCGGAAGGATGCGCTGGATCTCCGCTTGGCAGAAAGTATTCTGTAGTTGGTCAATGGTCATTGTTGTGAGACTCGGTATGTTTTTCTTGTCATTACAGTAATAAATCGTTTAGCCACTATCCGAAAAATGGGTCATAAACCATATTGAATATAGAAAGTTGTAATATGCAGGCAACTTGGCATCCCAATAGAGGGGAAATAATCACATCAGATTTTCCCATCAACCATCTCCTCGCAGCGGAGAATTCCGTTGCGGTTGGCGATGATGCGGAAGGCATGGTATTCGGTGTTGGCTTCGAAATCGAAACTCATGATGATGTACAGGGGGTAAATGCGGTACGCATCGGTGAATTGGATGCGGCCGTCTGGTTCCATCTGCTCGATGCGCACATCGGGATCGTCCATCTTCGATGTGTAATGCTGGATGTGAAACCGCATGATGTCGTTGATGCCGGTGAGTGGGTACTCCTTATGGTCGCGCAACACGCTCGTGTCGATGTGTACATGCTTGCGGTACAGGAGCGTCCTCTCCTCGAAGAGGTGGTTGTCGGCCTCCAATGGCGACCGGTTGCGCAGACGGAGTACCTCCTCGGGCGTCTTGGCATCGTTGATGAAGTCCACACCCTCTTTGATCCAGCCGATATGCTGTCCCCGGAAGTCCAGCAGGCTCTTCATATCAAAGTATTTCTTCTTGAGCTTGTAGGCGAACTGGTTGCGCACAATCTCCTTGATGCGGTCCTTGAACATGTAGGCGATGACCAGCACGATGAAGATGATGAAAGGGGAACTTCCAAGATAGCGCTGGAAGGGTAGGGCGATGAGGGTGGAGATTACCATGGCGATGCCGGCGGCGAAACCGAAAGTGACCTGCTTGACGGCGTTGCCATCCGGCGAGCTGTTGACCTTGAGGTAGAGCACGCTCTCGACGTACTTCTTGAGCAGACTGTGCTGGTATATCAGCTGGTCGTTGGAGTCCGAACTCCTGTCCGCACGACTGTAACCCTGGGCGGCTTTGTATTGGTATTCGTCTTGAAGCAGACGGATAAGTTGCTGTTCTTCCGCTGTATAATGATTCGGATCAATGCTTAGGTACATCTTCAGCGCCTGGATGTTGATGATGTGGCTGAGAAACTCGTCCCCGTGACGGAAGATGTTGTGCGCCGACGGGTTGTTGCCGTCAAAACGGTTGGCCAGCGCCCGGTATTCGGTGGTGATGGCCCGGATGCGCTCGCAAAAGAGGACTATGGCCTTTTGCTTCTCCGGGATTTCCTTGACATCCACGATGTTGCGGACGGCATCGCGCAGCGCGCTTTTGCAGATGGAGGCGAACATTTTGACGTGGAACTCAAACTCCCGCAACGAGAAGTTGCTGGGCTCCCGAAGGTATTTGTCTAAGGATTTCCGCAGGTTGTCATAAGGATGAGACTCCCTGTCTGCCAACTCGGCGAGGGTGAAAACGGGAGTGATTAACCGTATGTTCGACTTTACATCCCGATAGAACTGCTCTTTTCCGTAGGTGGAAGCGTTGACGTTCAGGCTGTTGGGGATGAATATCCAGGTGTTGACGGCAAAATCGTTGGCCGCAGCATCTTCCGTACCCCGAAATCCGATCTTGAACTCGACGGAGAACTTGTCATGGACTTTGGCGTTGACCTGAATCATACCCACTGCTCAAATATGGAACTTTTTTAAAGCTGGTTGTAGGCCGGGGAGAAGGTGTCGCCTTGGCGCACATCGCCCGTGCTGATGCCCTTCTTCAGCCATTTGGAACGCTGGGCGGAGGTGCCGTGGTTGAAGGATTCCGGCACGGCATAACCCTGGGCCTGCTTCTGCAGGTAGTCGTCGCCAATGCGGGCGGCAATGGCCAGTCCCTCGTCCACATCGCCTTCTTCCAGCGAGTTGAACATCGCATTGTCCTGATGCGCCCATACACCGGCATAGAAGTCGGCCTGCAGCTCCAGACGCACGCTGATCTGGTTGCTCTCGGTCTTGCTCACGCGGCTCATCTGCTGGTGCGCCTGACTCAACGTGCCAAGCAGGTACTGGACATGATGGCCCACTTCATGGGCGATGACGTATGCGTAGGCGAAGTCGCCCGCTGTGCCGAACTGCTTCTTCATGCTGCTGAAGAATGAGAGGTCGATATAGACGGTCTGGTCGGCGGAGCAATAGAAAGGACCCGTGGAGGAGGTGGCCCCGCCACAGCCCGACTGCACCGCGCCGGAGAACAACACCAGCTTCGGGGGAATGTATTGTTTTCCCATCTTCTTGAATTCTGCCGTCCACACGTCTTCCGTGCCAGCCAGAATCTTTTTGGCAAAAGTGGCCAGTTCTTCTTCTTCCGCTGACGGCGTGTAATTGGTCTCTGTTGTCTGCTGGGTGGCACCCATGTTTTGGATTACCTCAACGGGGTTCTTGCCCATCATCAGAGCGATGATGCCCGCGATGATTATACCGCCAATGCCCATGCCGGCACCGGCCACGACACGTTTTCCTCGTCGGTCGTCAACGTTGGTACTTTCTCTTCTTCCTTCTAAATTCATAATGGTAGTGGTTTTTGTATTTAAACTGCAAAGATATAAAAAATCACGGAATAGTGATTCGATAATTATGTTGAAAGAAGTTTTGTGAAAAATGAGGGGATACGGCTTGGTGTTAAAATCGTTTTAGGACCTCTAATCCAGGTTGGAATCCACAGGGTTAGCGTAGATACCAAGGAAGATATTACGGAGTTCGTCCCCATCGCCTTGCAGCTGTTGAAGCCCCTGCCTCATATAGTCGATAAAGCGGTTGCATTCCTCCGGATTGTATCGGTCGGCGAAACGGTTGCAGTGATGCAGGAGATCGTAGGCGATGAAGTTGTTGGGCCACAGCTGGTAACCGTTACGGATGCGCTGGTTGATGATTTGCGCCAACGCGCTGTATCGGGCGTTCTTCTCCTGCCGGGCGCAATTGTCAAGCTCCTCTCGGGTGATGGTGGGCGTGACTGCGATGTGGATGCGGCCTTTTTTCTGCGTGATGCCTTGGAGGATGCTGCGAAGGTCTTCCCCCGGTTCTTTGATATAGGGTTGGTATTGGGAAATGAATGTCTCTTGCGTTTTGGCAATGTCACAGGGTTCGTATTCGTAGGAGATGGCCACGGGAGTGATGTTCAGCTCGCTCAAGTTGTCGGCAAAAGGGAGTGAACTGCTGATGGAGAACATCTTCAGCATGGCGCTTTCTGTCCGGTCGGACCCGTTTTTGGTGCGTCCGTTGCGTTGGGCAATCCATACGGACTGGTGCTTCTGGGTGATGGCGTATCGCATATACGATGATACCTCCATGGAGTTGCGGTAGAAGTCGTGGACCGTGCCGCCACGCACGATACGGAACATTTTGTTCATCTTCCCGATGTCAGTCACCAGACCGCCTTGCATCAGATTGCTGCCGAAAGTGATTTCGGAGGTGTCCAAATGGTGCTCGTGAAGAAGCACTTGCAGGATGGCCGCATCTAAAAGGATATCGCGGTGGTTGGCCACGAACATATATTGCTGGTTGGGGTTCAACGTATCGAAGCCCGCATGGGTGAGGCCATCGGAGGTCCTTTGCAGAATGCTGTTGATGGCTTGGAACATGACCTGGGTTTGAAACTCGCGTATGGTGCGGATGCGTAGGAAGTCTTGCCGGAATTCTTCGATGTCGGCGTCGGGGGCGATGTGGTGTACGATGGTCTCAAAAAGAGGATGATTCGCCACACGCGCTATTGCGGCGGGAATCTCTTCGTCATAATATGGGCGGGTCTCTTCAAACACGGCGGCTTATAGGTTGCGTTCGTCGAAGAAGGTGACAGGCTTGCGGCTCATGGCGGGGAAGTTGATCTTGCGGACAGCCTCCGCCGGCGCGATGACGATTTGCGGGGCCACGCGGATCTTGGCGCGGAAACGGTCTTTGAGGTCTTTGACCACATCAGCGGAGGTGTCGCCTTTCAGCCCGATGGTGATGATCACATCGTCGGTGCCTGCATCGCTGGTCTTGAGGGTGATGTAGTAGTTCTCCACGTAGCCGGTGTTGTTGAGCACATCAGCCAATGCAGGCGGGTAGAGGGTGGTGCCCTTGTATTTGATCATGTGGTTCTTGCGGCCTACGATGGGGCTGATGCGGAAGGTCTGCCGACCGCATTGGCAGGGCTCCGGGTGTATGCAGGCCATATCGCCAGTACGGAAGCGCAGCAGCGGCATACCCTCTACGCCAAGGGTGGTGATGACCACCTCGCCCACCTCGCCCTCCGGCACGGGCATGTCATTTTCACCGATGATTTCCACGATGAGCAGTTCCGGATGATGATGCCCGCCGCAACCATAAGCACACTCGGAGAAGGTTGCCGACATCTCGGTGGAAGAATAGGTGGCGAAAAGATCCACATCCCATTTGGCCTTGATTTTCTGACCAAGGGAGTTTAACTCAAAATTCTGTTCGCGCAGGCCCTCGCCGATGCCGATGATGCGCTTTACAGAGCTGTTGCGATAGTCGATGCCATGGGCTTCGGCGTATTCTATCAGTTTTAAGATAAATGAGGGAATGCACATGATGCTGTCGGGACGGATGCGCTGAATGGTGTCCCATTGCAATTCAGGGATACCATTACCCACGCGGATGACACCCGCACCCATTTTGCGCAGACCGAGGAAATAAGCCAGCCCCGCCATGAATCGCTTGTCTATGGTGGTCATCAGTTGAAGTACGCTTCCTTGATTGAGACCGGCACAGGTGAAGGAGACAGCCTCGTTGTAGGCCAGACGCTCCAGATCATGGTCGGTGCAGGCGAAGGTCACGGGGTCGCCCAGCGTGCCTGAAGTGGTGATGAAGTCAATGATCTGCTCGCGGGGCACGCAGAGAAAGTCCCAGTTATGCAACTGCAGATCCCGCTTGTCGGTGAAGGGGATGTCCCGAAGGTCTTCGATGTGGCGTATCTTGCCAATGTCAATATGATGCTGGCGGAACATCGCCTGGTAGAACGGCGAGTTTGCTTGCAGGTACTCCAGCTGGCTGCGCAGTTTTTCTTCCTGAAAGGCTTTGATGACTTCCTTGGGTTGGAATTCTATTTCGGGGATGAATGGTTTTGTCATGATGATAGATTATGGTAGAATGCTGATTTCGTGAAGCCATTTGATGAAGCTGTACTTCCATTTGCCGGCTTCCGGCGCGAGTTTCTCGTCCATGCCGTAGCCATGCCCGCCTGTCTCATACAGCAGGAACTGGTGGGGAATGCCGGCACGTTTCAGGCTGCGGTCCAAGCGCACGCTGTTCTCGAACTTCACCACAGGGTCGTCTTTGGCCGTCACCACGAAGGTGGGCGGCATGTCTGCGGGGATGTTCAACTCCATGGAAAAACGGGTCTGCTCGTCGGAGGTATAATGGCGCGTGAGCAGGTTGCGCCGTGAACGCTGGTGGACGATGTCGTCCTGCATGGAGACCACCGGATAGACCGGCACGACGAAGTTCGGTTTCAGGAGTATCCGGTCTTTGACACCCACCTTGGCAATGTAGTTGTCCTGGTGGAAGGCTCCCGTCATGGTGACTAAATGACCGCCGGCGGAGAACCCCATTGTACCTATTTTTTTAGAGTCAATGCCATACTCTTTGGCATGCTCCCGCACATAATGGATGGCGTATTGGGCGTCTTGGATCATGGCTGGATGATGATAGCCCCGGTTGCCGGTGCGGTATTTCACTACAAAGGCGTTGATGCCCTGGCTGTTGAGCCATTCGGCCACGCCAAAGCCCTCGGTGGCGATGCCCATCGTGTGGCTGTAGCTGCCGCCAGGAAAGATGATGACCGCCACACCCGTGTTCTTGTCTTTGGGAGCCGGATAGATGTACAGCTTTGTGGGCTGCGATTTCATCCCCGGCACATCATGCCACAAATGGATAGGCTTGGGCTGTGCACATGCCGCCAAAACCCATACAAGACACAATAGTGTTTGAAGGAAGCTTCGCATTATTTAATCTTGCTTAGTTGTTTTCCAATGGCCTCTCCTATACAGCTGAACGCTTCCGCCACGCGCATCTCAGGCAGCGGAGACATGAAATAGGGACTGTGGGTTATTTTCTTCAACTCCATGGTGGCAAATGGAGTTGTGGAGCCTGTCTTGACAAACGAAACCATCCCGGATACCTTGGCGGGCATTGACATCGGACCGGCGAAAGAACCCGGGTCAATGTCGGTGAGCTTTACAATGATGGTGTAGGAGGCCTCCTTGAAATCTCCGCACTCCATGCCACTCTTGGTAATCTCTTTGTTCAGGTCTTCAACCAGTCTCGGTTCCCACTTTTCCGTGCGGAATGAAGAGGTCCAAGCCGCTTTCCAGTCCGGATCCTTAGCTTTATCCTCGCTTTTAAGATATTTGGCTTCACTGTCGCCATCGTAGGTGACTCCCTTGTAATCGAAAATGATATTTATCTCTTCCTGTCCTTTTAGACATGAGGCATCGCCTTTGATTTTTTGTGCCTGCATGGATAAAACCACAAAACAAATCGTTAAAGTGAATAATATTCTTTTCATAATTAGGATAAAAATAAATTATTGATTATTAATTGTTAATTGATAACCCCTTTAATCTCCTCCGCTGACAATTGCCGATAGACGGGTTTCTCATCAGCAAACGACACCTCGAAATACTCCTCGTCGTAGAAGGAAAGCTTGGAGTTGGTGTCGGGGTTGCATTCGATGTAATGGATTTGCGAAAGGTCCAGACCTTTCTTGTCGCATATCTGTTGCGCCAGTGACTTGCCCGCGTACGTCACGGATGTGCCGGGGTTTTCTTGGTACAATTCCGTGACAATCACGTATATCTGATTCTCTTTGCGAATAATTTTCAGACCGCATGCGCTAGGCATATCCCATTGTCCGGCGAAAGGGAAGATTTCATCGTAGTAACGTTCGGGTACTTTCATGTGAACTTTTTTAAGGATGCAAAAATACGCTTTTTTATCTTACAGCTAGAACACTTTGGAATGGACCTTCGGTAAAAAAAAGGGCGGAATAAAACCGCCCTGAATTTTCGAGTGCCTATCGGCGTATGATTTTGAAAGTCTTCAGTTTTCGTTTCCCATCCAGCAAGTCGAGGAGGTAGCTGCCGCTGGAATATTGTCCGATGCCGAAGGCGGTGAGGTCGTCGCTCACGGTCACGGTCTGGAGCAGCCGTCCGTTGCCGTCATAGAGGCGGGCGGTGAGTCCTCCGTCAGGAATCTCATAGCCGTTGAGCTTCAGTTGGACGATGTTGTCCGTCGGGTTTGGATAGACCACGGCGTTGAGCACAATCTGCGGGAAGTCATCTACCCCCACAGTCTGTATCTCGTATGGCTGCTGCACACCCTCAATGATGTAGGTGTTGCCGTTCTGCACCCGCTGGATGGCGGGTTGTCCGATGGTGTAGGTGACGCTGCCGCCGCTGCCGGTCGCCGTGCCGCCCGCAGGTACAATGTCGGATTGGCCGAAAGTGGAGATGACCATGATGCAGGATAGCGTGAACAGAAATAAGATTTTTTTCATAATTATTTGATGTTATTTGATTCTATTATTGTTGATGATTATGACATATTCAGATTGCTGTGCAAAAATAAGAATTTCGTTGATGTCCGATTGTAATTGTGAATAACTCGTGCAAAATGTGAATAAAAACAGGGGCGGCAGTGCAAGCACTGCCGCCCCTGACCGAATCGCGTTGTCTCGTAACTGCTTGATTAGTCCTTCAAACACCGTAGAGACTTGTAATGGGCTCTGCCCTCGCCGGAGGTGAAGTTGCTTTGTATGGCACCGCTACTGCTGATGTAGAAGGAGGAGATTGTGTTGCTGTAGGTCATCCAGAAGTAAGCGTAGCTGCCGAAATCGTAGAAGCTGGTCGTGTTTGTGTAGGTTGCCCGTCCGGCCATCTTGGCGTTGAAGCCCGATGTCGAGGTTCTGAACGAGGCGGTGGTGTTGTTGGCGAACGTCATGACATCCTGACGGGTGGGGATATGCCAGCCGCTGGGACACAAGCCGCTCATTCCGTCTGACACCGTGCTGCTGTTGTTGGCGACGGCAGGCCAGTTGTACAAGTAGGAGTATGTACTCGTATTGCTTTGATCTCCATTCGGATAACGGCGGTAGGGGACCGTGGTGGAACCCGTGGCATAATCCGTGAGTATGCCGATGGTGGCGCCGCTGGTAAGGTTGCCTGCACGGAGATTCTCCTTCATCCAGCATTGCTCTTTCACACGGACAGTACTGTAATTGATGTTTGCCGTGGCATCCATTACGGTGGAGGGACAGAAATCGGTCAGCACCACCTTGAGGAGCACACCACTGTTGAAGACAGAGGGGTCAGAGGTGAACTTAACGGTCAAATCCTGATCGCCATTGTTGGGATAGATTTCCGAAAGGGAACCGCTGCCCGACACATGGACAAGCGATGAGCCCGAGGTTGATGACCCACTGTACACGGTTAGGTAATCGTAGTTACTTTCGGTATTGTATGTGGCGGACACAATACGCACCGCCTTGCTGCTCGAGGAGGGGTACAATGTCAATGAGCCGTTGAAATTTTTGCCGTAATTCCTGTCGGGACCGCCATATGTGTAGATGTAAATCGTGTCGCTGGCGGAGGATACTAAGAGGTTTTTCGAGCCGGTGGGTGGGATGGCGTAGTAGTCGCCACGGCGAACTGTGACAGGGGTACTGTAGCTCGTACCGTTGATGTTGGTGGCGAAAGCCCTTACGTAATAGGTCGTGTTAGTATAGATGTTAAGTGTGCTGAAGAAGTCGGAACTGTTGGTGTCCACTGTCACAAAGGAGGAGTTCTGGAGTGTCGGGTTTTGATTCGAAGCGCTGAAAACAAAGCCCTTGGCTAAGATGAACTCGTTGGGTCGGTTGTTTGTGATACCGTTGCTGGTGATACTGCCGTACACGGTCGGATAGTTCACCAGGTCGCCCTGCCATACGTCGGTGATGGTGACCACCGGAAGACCGCCGGAAACCTGTTGCCCGTCTTCAATCACTTGTTGCAGACTGTCAATCTTCTGCTGCATCTGCTGCATTTGCTGTTGCATGGCTCCCAGACTGCTGTTGATCATGGCCTGCACATTATCGGTGGTGAGGGTGGTGATGTTCACGGTCTGGGCTGAACTCTGGTTAGCAGTGAACGTGCCCACTGTGCTGCCGTTCTGCTGGATGGTGAGGGTCCCGTTGTTCACCGAAGGAATATTGTTCATTATGTTGTTGAGAGCGTTTTGGAGATTGTTGAGGCTGTCGGTTGTGAGATAGCCCGCATCGTTGTTAAAGGCACTCACATTTGTGGGAACAGTGGGAATGACGGGCTTGTCGGTCAAATTGTTCCAACTGCCGGAGAACAACGTCGGCTTGTCGGTCAAGTCATTCCAGCTGCCGCTCGTTGCCACAGGTGCAAGGGCCGGTTTGTTCGTCAGGTTGTTATAATTGCCGTCGAACAAAGTCGGCTTGTTGGTCAGGTCGTTATAGTCACCAGAGAACAGGTTCGGCTTGTCGGTCAAATTGTTCCAACTGCCGGAGAACAGGTTCGGCTTGTCGGTCAAGTCGTTGTAGCTGCCGCTCGTTGCCACAGGTGCGAGGGTCGGTTTGTTCGTCAGGTTGTTATAATTGCCGTCAAACAAAGTCGGCTTGTTGGTCAGGTCGTTATAATCGCCAGAGAATAGGTTGGGCTTGCCGATCAGATCGTTATAGTTGCCGGAGAATAGGGTCGGCTTGTCGGTCAAGTCATTCCAGCTGCCGCTGAAGCCTTCTGCCGTGGGCAGTTTCACGAAGCTGCCGCCCGTGAGATAGATGGTGTCGTGGCTGATGGTAAGAATCTGGCTCTCGGTGAAGGAGGTCAGGTAGCCCGCATCGTTGTTAAAGGCGCTCACATTAGTGGGAACAGTGGGGATAACGGGCTTGCCGGTCAGGTCGTTATAGTTGCCGGAGAACAGGTTCGGCTTGTCGGTCAGGTCGTTGTAACTGCCGCTCGTTGCCACAGGTGCGAGGGTCGGTTTGTTCGTCAGATTGTTATAATTGCCG
>JAIKYR010000038.1 GCA_024682995.1 Bacteroidales bacterium
GGAAATCGCCCTGACCACCCAGATAGTCAACCGTTTGCGTCGCTATTTTGGGGAGAAAGTCGGCGTGTACCATTCGCGCTTCAACGAATATGAAAGAGTCGAGATTTGGAACCGCGTGCTGAACCAAAGTGCGGAAGAGGCTGTGGATTCCAAATACCAGCTCATTTTGGGTGCCCGTTCGGCCCTGCTCCTACCCTATCAGAATTTGGGACTTATCATTGTGGATGAAGAGCACGATGCCTCCTACAAACAACAGGATCCAGCCCCGCGCTACCACGCGCGCGACAGTGCCATCCTGCTGGCGGCCCTGCATCATGCCCCTACCCTTTTGGGCACGGCAACTCCTTCATTAGAAACCTATTACAACGTAGAACAACAAAAATACGGTTTGGTGCAGCTGATGCAGCGTTTTGCCCAAAGCAAACTGCCCGAAATCTGGTCGGTGAACATGATAGAAGCCCGCAAACGGAAAGAAATCCAAGGCGTGTTCTCCCAATTTCTTATCGACAGAATAGGCGAAGCACTAGAGAAAAAGGAGCAAATTATCCTTTTCCAAAACCGGAGAGGCTACGCCGTTCGCATGATTTGCAACACCTGCCAGACCATGCCCACCTGCCAATATTGCGATGTGACGCTCACTTACCACAAACGCACCAACCTGTTGAAATGCCACTACTGCGGGTATGCCATCCCCGTGCCGCACGAGTGTCCCGCGTGCCACAGCACCGACATCTCGATGAAAGGCTTCGGCACCGAAAAGGTGGAAGAGACCTTAGCGGAAATCTTCCCCCACGCACACATCGCACGCATGGATTTGGACACCACCCGCTCCAAAAACGGTTATCAACAGATTATCAGCGACTTCGAACAACATAAAACCGACATTCTCGTAGGCACACAAATGGTGACCAAGGGGCTGGACTTCGACCGCGTGAGCGTGGTGGGCATCCTGAACGCCGACGCGCTACTCTCCTTCCCCGACTTCCGCTCTTTCGAGCGGGCTTTCCAACTGTTGGCTCAAGTGAGCGGGCGCGCGGGCCGCAAGGAGGTGCCCGGCAAAGTGGTGGTACAGACCTACCAACCCGACCACCCCGCCCTGCACTACGTGGAAACCAACGACTTTGCCGCCATGTACCGACATCAGATCACCGAACGCCGCGAGTTCCACTACCCACCCATCATCCGCCTCATCAAGGTAACATTGAAACACACCGACGAAGCCGTCGTGACGAAAGCCGCCGACCAGTTAGCACTTCTCCTTCGACAAGCATTCCCCAAACGGGTGCTTGGCCCAGAATCCCCATTGGTTTCCAGGATACAATTATATTATCTAAAAGAATTTTGGATAAAACTGCCTAAAGACCAGACCCTGGTCCAGCAGAAAAAAATGTTGCAAAAAATCCTAGACGACTTCCACCATCAATCGAACTTCCGTTCCGTGCGCATCGTGGTCAATGTGGACGCCTAATGCCGGATATCAATAACCCGCGGAATGGATTTCGTTGTCCCGCACTTCTAAAAACTGAACATTCACATTCTCATACCCACCATTCGGCACCTTGTCAAAGCTCAACCTGTAAGCGATGGGTTCAATTTTCACCAAGTCCAAATCCTTGTCGTTGAGCAGCCATTCCACGAAAAAGCGCGTCACATCATAGCCCTGAAAAGCAAAATTCTCCAATGTGGGCGGTGTTTTGAACCGTTCCGTGTAGTTGTGCACAAACACCTGCGTCTGCTCATTGCTGTTATCCACGTAATAATCGGAAAAGAAATGCACATTCAACGTGGAAAAATACTCCACCTCAACGGTGTTGGACTTCAACATGGATTCCGGCATGATGAACAACAGATCATCAGGTTTCACCCCATATACTAATTCCCTTGATAACATCATGTTCGGGGCTGTCTCCTCCTGCAACGACAACACAATGTTTTTTTGGCCTGGAATCAGTTCTTTTACTAAAGTTTTAGAAGACGGAATGCACTTGTATGGTATCTTTTTCTCCTTGAAATAATTCGTGTAAATCTCCACGTTACGGCTCCGCAGGTTAGAGTCCGCATACAGGATAATCTGATGTTTCGGGAACTGGTCGGCAATGAACGTGAGGGTGGCGGGTCGCGCCTCCATAGAGGGTATCAGCTTATAAACATATTCGTTGCTGGCCACGAAATCCGTTCTGTTGGTAAAGGGGTTCACAATGGGAATGCCATACTCCTTCGCATAACGGGCAGCTATGGCAAACGGCCGACTGAAAAATGGCCCGATGATCAGATCCACCTGACTCATCAGCTCGCGATCCTCAAGCAGGGCCCGCAGTTTTAACTCATTGTCCGACACGTCCCGTACAATAACCTTCAAATTCGTGTTTTTCTGGTTGTATTCTTCCAAGGCTACCTGCGCACCAGCCCAGAAACCCATCAGCTGGAAGGATTTCACGGCAGCAAGATCCTCATACTCTCGAATAGACGCAACCTGCTGGCTGTTATAGCTTTGTGAATAAAACGGGATTAAAAATAGGATAGTCTTCTCCTTGGCTCCGACGGAATACGGAAGCAGAACCAACAGAATTAAAATGAGGAAAAAGATATGTTTTTTCATTTTTAACTAATTATCATTCAATTTAATAAAAATAAACAGCATCGTGGTGAACGCCCATAGCGACGATCCTCCGTAACTGATAAACGGCAACGGTATTCCGATGATGGGCACTAACCCTATTGTCATTCCTATATTGATGAAAAAGTGCACCGATATGATACCTGCAATGCCGTATCCGTAATAGCGCACAAAGGGCACTCGCTGTTTTTCCGATAGTGATAATATCCTGTAAATCAGGGCAAGATAGAGATAAAAAACGACCAGCGTGCCCATAAAGCCCCACTCCTCCCCTATCGCACAGAAGATGAAGTCGGTGCTCTGTTCGGGCACAAATTTCAATTTGGTCTGTGTGCCTTTCAAGTAGCCCTTGCCGAACATTCCACCCGAGCCAATGGCAATTTTGGACTGGTTGAGATTGAAATCCGCACCTTTAGGATCTGAGGTTTTTCCGAAAATGGTATCAATACGCTCTTTCTGGTGTGGCTCCAACACATTTTGATACAATAAATTAACGGAAAAAACAAAGGCAATGCTAACGATAAAGAGAATCACATCGCGACGGGCTTTCTTCTTCTGGGTTCTATCTTTTATGAACATAAAGATAAACACGGCAGTGAGCAGTGCTACGGCATAAGTTTCATTGAATTTCAACGTGAACACCGCCAAAAATCCAGCTATCAGGAAAAGAATCAGCAGGCCAGCACTCAAACCCTCACGGAAAAAGAGAATGATGAACGACGCGAATACCAACGCCGACCCCGCATCATGCTGCAACATGACGATAAGTACTGGCACTCCGATGATGCCCAATGCCGCCAGCCACGTATATTTTTTCTCCTGGCTGGTCTTGCCCTCATTGAAGAACTTGGCCAACGCCAATGCCGTGGCCACCTTCATAAACTCGGTGGGCTGGATGCTGAAGCTGCCAATTTTGATCCATGCCTTGGCACCGGAAATCTCTGTACCTATGACCAATACCAAGGCCATCAATAACAAGCATATTATATAGAAATGATATGCATAATGCTGTATCAATTTACTATCTATCAATAAAATAACAATAGCAATAAGCAACGATGAACCAATCCAGATCAACTGTTTCCCGTAATTGCGGGTGAAGTCGAAGATGGCATTTGACCCGTCCGGAACGTAGCAGGTGGAATAGATGGTGAACCAGCCTATCACCACTAATGCGAAATAGTAGATGATGAGCCGCACATCAAATCCTTTGCTATTCTTTCTTTCGAGGCTTGCGTTCATTATTATTTATCTAAAAGAGAGTTCTTTCATTCGTTTTTCCAAATCCGTCCGTTTCACTTCGCCGTTGAGGTACATTTCCGCCATCAGGCTGGCGATAGGACAAGCCACGGATGCGCCGAAGCCGCCGTTTTCCACCAAGCAGAAGATAACAATCTCCGGATCGTCGGCGGGTGCGATGAGGGCGAACACGGAATGGTCGGCGCCGTGCGGGTTCTGCGCCGTGCCCGTCTTGCCCGCCACCTCTATGCCGTCAATCTTCGCTCCCCTACCCGTGCCGGCGGTCACCACCATCTTCATGCCCTGCAATACCGTCTCAAAATGCTGCGGCTCTATTTTGGAGTAGATCTTCTCGCTGTAAAGGGTACACAGGCTGTCGCGCTTGCCGATGGCGCGTACCACATGCGGACGGATGTAGTATCCCTTGTTGGCAATCACCGCCAACATATTGGCCATCTGCAACGGTGTGACGGCCGCCTCACCCTGTCCTATTCCCATGGAAACCACCGTGTTACCATTCCAGCTGTTGTTGTATTTCTTGTCGAAATAGGCTGCTGTGGGGATGCTACCTTTCAACTCGTAGGGCAAGTCCGTTTCATATTTCTTGGCAAAACCCATCGACATCATGTAATCCAGCCATGCGGTGTAGGCTTCGTCTATGTTTTTGTATTTCTTTCTGTTAGACAAGATGTTATAATATGCTCTACAGAAAAAAGTATTGCACGAGCGTTGGATGGCGGAATATATGTTAAGGCCACCGCAATTGTGGCAATGCACCACGTGACTGCCAATATGGTAACCACCGCCAGAACAGGAATATACCGTGGAAGGCGAGATAATGCCGTCCTGAAGGGCTATCAGTCCGTTGGCCAATTTGAAGGTGGAGCCCGGCGGGTAGCTGGCCATCAGCGCACGGTTGAAAAGCGGCTTCTTGGGGTCGTTGAGCAGTTCGCCGTAATTCTTGGGACGGGCGGTACCTACCAACAAATTGGGATCGTAACTGGGTGAAGATATGATACATAGAATCTCTCCTGTCTTCGGCTCTATAGCCACAATACTGCCCCGCTTGTTTTTCATCAGCTCTTCGCCATAGCGTTGCAGCCGCAGGTCCAAGGTGCTCCAGATGGAAGTACCCGGCACCGAGCACACATCCTCCGAGCCGTTGTCGTAGCTTCCTACTTCGCGGTTATGTACATCCACCAGCACCACACGCTTGCCCTTCTCGCCCCGCAACACGGATTCGTATGCCTTCTCAATGCCGCTCTTTCCGATGTAGTCGCCAATTTGGTAATAGGCATCGTTTTCCATGTCCTCCTCGTTCACCTCACTGACATAGCCCAAGATATGGGCGGCAATGGGATGCGGGTAGGAGCGCAACGTTCGGTTTTGCACGAAAAAGCCGGGAAATTCGTACATTTTTTCTTGCAAATAGCCGTAATCCTCCTTGGAAATCTGTTGTTCAAACAAAGACGGAAGGATTTTGGAGTATTTCGTCGCCTTTTCGATTTTCTTCTCCACCTGCTCTTTGGTGAGGTCCAAGACGCGACACAATTCGGAGGTATCGAAGGCACGCAACTCGTTCGGCACCACCATCAGGTCGTAGGCGGCATCGTTATAGACCAGCAAAGAGTCGTTACGGTCGTAGATGAGGCCGCGCGCGGGGTGTTCTGTGATGTAACGCTTCGCATTCTGGTCGGCCTGCGCGGTGTATTTCTTATTCACCACCTGCAAAGAAAACAGCTTTACTATATACACCACGGCCAGTAGCCCCAATGCAAAAAGAACAATATAGTAACGCCGTTTTTCCATAGTCCTATTTATCGCGGTTTATCAGTTTCATAGCTAATGTTCTCAGGTTCTCTTTCTTTTCGGGAGCCACCTGAACATTCTCCAAATCCTGCAACGCCAGCTGGCTATAGCGAACCACTTGCTCTTCCGTCTCCTGCCGCACCTGCAGCTGGTCGAAAAGGGCGCGAACCGTATTGTATTTCGATTCAAAATCCGTGGTCGGCTCGGAGAAGAGCTGCTGCAACTGCATCTTTTGTGCATCTGAGGCGTTCTCTAGCGCTTTGAGGTAAAGGTATGTTTTCTTGTTGTCCTTGATGTCGCCACCAATGGTCTTGCCAAAAACTGTCGTTTCCGCATACACATCCAGCACGTCATCGGCCAGCTGGAAAGCGATGCCCAGATGGATGCCGAAATCATACAGCGCCTGGAGACTTTTTTCATCGGCGGACACCAGCGTGCCGCCAGCCTTCAGGCAGCCCGCGAACATCACCGCCGTTTTCAGACGAATCATGTTAATGTACTCATCTATCGTTACATCCTGACGCGTCTCAAAATCAAGGTCGTACTGCTGGCCCTCGCAAATCTCTAATGAGGTGCAGGCGAAGATGTCGGCGATTTTGACGATGATATTCGGGTCACAATCCAGTTTCAATAACTGCTGCAGTGCCATGATGGCCAGCGCATCACCCGACAGAATAGCGATGTTGCTGTTCCATTTTTTGTAAACGGTCTCCTTGCCGCGGCGCAATGGAGCCATATCCATAATGTCGTCGTGAATCAATGTAAAATTGTGGAGCATCTCAAACGCCATCGCCACCAATTGGGCCTGCTTAGGGTCTCCGTCAAACATATCCACAACAAAATGAACCAGTTGCGGCCTCAATCGCTTGCCCGGCTGCATTAAAATGTACGAGATGGGCTGATATAGATTGTCTGGCTTCCGGCCTTGTAAAATGCCGTCAAATTCTTCTTCTAATGATTTCAACATAATAGTGATTTAAAGAGTGCAAAAGTACAAAAAAAGCATTATGGCTATCTCAACGTGTCACCTATCTTTAAAAACGGATTATCAACATGTTGGAACAAAATGCGGTATTTCTGTCCGGGCGTGACGGGCATGTCCAGCTGGTAGGTTTTGCCCGCGGCAACTGTCAGTTTGCTGTTTCTTATCCAAGGGTTAAGATTCCTTAATTCCCTGTATGTCACATTCTGCTCCAAGGCAAACTTCTGCAAGTCAGGAATGGTAGCTGTGACCGTATATGTCTGGCACGGAACGGGTTGGTACATTTCAGCGGGACAGATTTCCACCCCATACAAAGCCGGATTTTCGAACATCAACTTGAACGACAATATGCGGTACACATAGCGGGAGGTCTCGCTGTTGAGCCACAAATCCCAGTAATTGTGACAGTTCTGATCGTTGATGGCCTTCTGCAGACCACCCTCTCCCCTATTGTATGCGGCGGCAGCCAATGTCCAAGATCCGAATTCATTTTTGCATTTTTTAAGATATTTGCAGGCCGCCCGTGTAGCCTTTTCCAAATGGCAACGCTCGTCCACGTCGGTGGAGATTTCCAATCCGTAAAGCTTGGCGGTACCCGGAATAAACTGCCAATAGCCGCCCGCACTCGCTGGTGAGGTCACGTTCTCCAACCCGCTCTCTGCCACACACAAATATTTGAAGTCCTCGGGAACACCCTCCTCTTTCAAGATGCGTTCCACTGTGGGAAATATCCGCGCCGAAAGCTTGAAGATTCGGAGTGTCTTGGAATGCTGATAGCAGTTGATTATCAGCTCTCTGTCCAACGCCTCACGCACCCAATACACCTCCATCGGCACCTCCTCGCCCGCAAAGCTGAGCTTGTCGGGGATGTGCGGCGAGGTGAGCTTGTTGGCATAATAGTTGGGTGCCGACTGCTTTTCGCACATTTTCTGCGAAATGGCATATGTTATCGCTCCAAATAGAAGCAGCGATAAAAGCGTAATGACAATGACAGCTGTTTTCTTCTGCATTTCTTTATAATGTTTTTGGTTTTTTTCGGTTTTACAAAAGAGAGACTGCCAATATAAACGACAGTCTCTCTTTGAGTTGCGGGTTTTTCTTCCGCTATGGATGATAGGTTTTTAGGCCTGTTCTGTCTCAGCCACAATGTTCGGTTTTTCCAAACCGAGATTCTGTTTCTTATCGACAGCCTTCAAGATGATACCGAGAATAAGGGCAGCGACGCCTAAGCAAGCCAGCATCACCAACGGCCAGGTGTAGTTGTACGAGGTGGCTGCGGTTTCAGCATCGATAAGGCCAGCATTCATCTGGTCAATGACATCCTGGTTGGTCTTGTCCAGAACCTTGCCAATCAGCAGCGGGAAGAGCCACAGACCGATGTTCTGAATCCAGAAGATAAGGGCGTAAGCGGAACCGATGATCTTCTCGTCAACCAGTTTCGGCACGCTGGGCCACAAAGCGGCGGGCACCAACGAGAACGAAGCGCCGAGCACCAGAATCGTGATGTAAGCCACAACAACACCGCCCACTTCGCTGCCTTTGAATTGCGGCAGAATGAAAGCAAATGTCAAGTGACAGAGAATCAGAAGCAAAGAACCAATCATCAACATGGAAGCGGCTTTGCCCTTGTGATCAACATAGTTACCCAAAATCGGCGTGATGGCCACGGCCAGCAACGGGAACACGGCGAAAATGGTCTCGGCCGTGCCGCGCATAAAGCCCATATAACAGTAAATCACCAAGGCGATGACGGCGAGGGCCATAAGCAGTATCTTGGCGTTTTTGTTCTTGGAAAAGTTGCTTGTGAAGGAACAAACGGCTACCACTAACATAACCAGATATTGGATGATGGTCACACTGCTGCCAGCCCAGAAACCTTCGCCCGGATTGAGGGTCAGGTTGCACTGCAGCATGTTGACAGCATATTTCTGGAACGGGAAGATGGCACTATAGTAAAGCACGCAAAGGAGAGCCACCAACCAGAAACCACCGGAAGAGAGAATCTTGCCAATGTCGGACACTTTGAAAGGATCGTCTTTTTCCTCCGCTTCACCCGTTTGGGCATCCAGTTTTTTATCCATAAAGAAATAAACGATGAACATCATCAAAGCAATGCAGAGCAGCACTACGCCGAAGGCCACAGAACGGGAAACTTCGATTTCGCCGCCCAACTTGGCGAAGAATGGTGAGAAAATCATACAAGTGGCCACGCCCAGACGAGCTAAAGCCATCTCTGAACCCATGGCCAAGGCCGTCTCACGACCTTTGAACCATTTCACAATACCACGGGAAACGGTGATACCGGCCATTTCAACGCCACAACCGAAGATCATGAAACCCACGGCTGCAACCTTGGCGGATGCGGGCATTCCCTCATAGAAAGGCGCTACGCCCAATTCCTGAAATCCTGGAATATAGTTCAAATGATTGGTGAACCATGTTTCTAATCCACTGCCAATGAAAGCTTTGGAAACAGCATAATACTTGATCAAACCGCCAATGAGCATCACCGCACCGGAAAGCACCGCCGTGAAGCGTACACCCATCTTATCCAAAATGATACCGGCGAAAATGAGGAAGAACACGAAAACGTTTAAGAACGTCTCTGCTCCCTGCATCGTGCCGAAAGCCGTGGAATCCCAACCACGTGTGGACTGCATAAGGTCCTTGATGGGGGAAAGAATGTCCATGAAAATGTAGGAACAGAACATGGCTAACGCCAACAGTAACAATGCAGTCCATCGGATGGCCGCATTGTCTCTCAATGTTTGTAGTTTTTCAGTCATATTGCTTTTATTTTAGTTAATAAATATTAATTTCAAAAGAGCCTGCAAAGGTACATAATTTTCATTTTGCATAGATTATTTGCCCCTATCTCCTCATCATTTACACATCATCATTATCCTTTTCCTTTCGGGTGCGGGCATTTACCACCAAATCCATCAGAATATATCCCGTCAAAATGCCCCACAAAGCCATCAGAAATGGATTACTTTTCAGTATCTGGTCACTATATTGTCCGCTTTTTGCCCAATATATCATGCTCAACCCGCATCCCACTACCATTCCGATGATGTGGAACCAGTTGAAATTTTTCTTCAAAAATTCATTCATTTTGTCCATTATAAAAGAAAAACATTACTCCTGCTTCATCTTAGCATACTGATAATCGTAGTACTTTGTCTTGATTTTGGATCGTATCTCCTCATCACTCATTCTTACTATATCATAATAACTGAAATGACAGTACATCATAAAATTCAACAATTCTTCACCCTCCAAACCAGTCAGACGGCTTACTATTTCGCGATTGTATTTGTTCTGCACCCTGTCAACTTCCTCTTCCGAAGCCACCATCTCCTGATAAAGTCTGTTCATCTTGGATTTGCGGCTGTATTTGTCATAAAGGAAGCTGATCGGCGACATGGTCATGGTACCACCCAACGACAAAATATTTCCATTAGGTTTATATGTGGCATTGGCTTTCTGCTCCTTTGTAAGTTCCAAATCCTCCATCCTTTTGTAATATTCCGGCAAAGTAAGACCAACAATATCTTTTTTGAAACCTTCGTAAGAAGGATTTAACGCAATAATGCGCACCTCCTTCAACATTGTAGCTTTGTAGTACAGGAAAAAATCCTCAGCCCCGTAAAAAATTGTTTTGTTTACCTCCACCACTAACTGGCGGTATATGGATTTGGATATGACCAGCGTGTCATGCAGCGACACGCGCATAGTGAAGCGCCCGTCTTTGTCCGTAAAAGCAAACTTCTGTGTATTCATATTGTAAATACTGGCACCTGCCAGCGGCTGGTACGTGATGCCGTCAAACACCCTCGAAGAGTATTGTTTCTGCTGGGACCACCCCAACGAAACAAACCCTAAAAACAAAACCAGTAATAACCATTTTTTCATCGCTGCAAAAATAGGAAAAAAGTCTATGTATCAGTATTATGTACTATTTTCAACAATCAAATGTTAATAATTAGAGGTATAAATGTCTTATCAGCAAGTTACATCTTGAAAACTTTGTGCATTCTTTTTCATAAAATTATTATCCACAATTAGGGGGTCAATATAAACCCCTTTTTTCAACAAAAATTATTTTTTAAAAGTCATTATTTATCAACTGATAAATTTTTGATGGATTTTACCGAGTGTATTATCCTTTTGAATGAGAGCATTTTAAAATGCTAATTTTTGTTAATATGATGTTGATTATTTTTCATAACTCAAAAAAGCAAGGAAAAGGCCAAATTTTTTTTCACGGTATCAACAGGCTAAATTATATATCATAATAAAATTAAAAGGGAAAATTTTAAAGGATATAGGCATAAAAAAGCAAAAAAAATTCATCATCCCTAACCATATATTTTTGTATTTTTGCGGCCTTATAAATATAATTACAAGGTATGAAAGTTTTAATCGCTTCCGATCATGCGGGATTTGAGCTGAAGGAGCAGCTGAAGCAGCGGTTCCAGGCGGATTTTGATTTTGAGGATTTAGGTACATTTTCCAATGAAAGTGTTGATTATCCGGATTTTGCCCATAAATTGGCTGAAAAAATATCGGATAAATCCTATCAATACGGAGTATTGATATGCGGAACAGGCAACGGGATGGCAATGAGTGCCAACAAGCATGCTGACATCCGGGCTGGGCTTTGCTGGTCGAAGGAGATTGCCGCCTTGGTACGGCAGCATAACAACGCCAACATTCTGGTTATGCCGGCACGCTTCATTCCGGCGGAGACCGCCTATGATATTTTTGAAACTTTCTTCCATACCGATTTTGAGGGAGGACGCCATCAGCGCCGTATTGATAAAATAAACATCAGTCATGGAGAATAACTTGCAAGGAATCGATTACATAGAGTTGCGGGAAAAAGCCAATTTTCTCCGGTATTCCTTCGTGGAGGAGATTGAAAAGCATTTGCTTTCCATCGAATCCAACTTTTTGGATCATGGGATGAATGTGCGTTGGGTGCAGAATGAGGATAATTTGTGCCAGTCAATAGCCGATCTTCTTCCGCAAAAACAGTATAATAGAGTGGGTTTTGATTTGCCTAAGATTCCTGATTATTTCAATAGGACAGGTAATTTGGTGCAGCAGAGTACGATAGAGTCGGTGACCAATAAGGAGGCTGAAATAGATACGCTGGTAGTGAATGCTGATTTTGCGTTTTCCTCCAACGGATCCTTGGTCTTTGTGGATAAAGCTTCCCGCGACTGTTTTAATATGGTAAATAATATTATCGTCATTCTCAATATTGAAGATATTTTAATTTCACACGAGCATCTTTCCCTCTTTTTATTGCTTAAAAATAAAAATGGAAAATTTCCAAAGGATATTAAAATCATAAGCAAACCATTTGAACGTATAGAAGCAGATGCTTTTCAATCGTCTGAAACGCTGGGTTATTCAAAGAAACCCGTTAAAATATCTGTTTTGCTATATGAAAATGGTATGTCTGAAATGTTGAATGATGTTTCCTTGCGCGATTCGTTATATTGCATAAAATGCGGACGTTGTATGGATGTTTGTCCAGTAGCCAACGCTTCCAACAAGATGTCGCCCATCGATTTGATCAAAACAAATTGTGTGGAAACATCCTCCAAACGTGCCGCTATTTTCCAGCAGACTACCCTTTGTGGCAATTGTCAGGATGTTTGCCCGGTAAATATCCCCATGACCGATATGCTCATTTATGAGATGAATTTGGTGAATGGAATAAGTAACTATAGCCGAAACAAGCAGCTGAACACAATTTTTTCAAAACGTAGCAAATTAAACCAATTTAACAAACCGCTGTTCCGTTATATCTTTGTGAAAAGATTTTTTGGAAAATCGAAGATGCTATACAACTATTTCAAGAATCAGAACAACATTTTCTACAATATAGTTCGAAATAATCCCGAACAATCCGATGAATAACACAAACCAGCAGATATTACAGGAGAAAGTACGGCAGTTTGTAAAGAAATACTATCTGAACAAACTGTACAAAGGCGGAATTATATTCGTGCTGATTGTAATGGGCGTGTTCATAGCCTTTTCGCTGTTCGAATACTTCTCTTACTCAAATACGGTGGTGAGATCCGTTCTCTTCTACACATTTATTGGGGTAGGATTACTGACGTTGGTTTTCTATATACTTATTCCGATTGCGAAACTGGCGGGTTTGGGCAAGCAGCTTACCAATAAGGAAATAGCGTCCATTATAGGCAAGCATTTCCATGAAATTGATGACAAGTTGTTGAATACGTTTGAGTTGCAGCAACAACTCGAAAAAGGGGAATATAAGAGTTACGAACTTCTGTCGGCGGCCATTGATTCCAAAATTGATTCTTTCAAAACCTATTCTTTCGTGCAGGCCGTGCCTGTGAAGAAAACCCGGAAGATTGCGCGCTGGGCATTAATCCCATTGGCCATATTCCTGTTGCTGTTTTCCATCAAGAGCGAATTGTTTACGGAACCTACCAAACGTATTGTTCATCACACCCAGGTGTATGAAAAGCCTGCCCCCTACTCTTTCTCTGTTATGAATGAGAAACTTACGGCTTTTCAACACGATGATTTCACAGTGAATGTGAAAGTGGAGGGGTCGGAAATTCCCGAAGAGGTATATATTCGTTTCAACAACCGTAGCTTCAAATGTGAGAAATTATCCAACACGGATTTTTCCTATACGTTTTCCAATATGCAAAAAAACACAGATTTCCAATTTGTTACCGAAGAAGTGGAGTCTGTAGTCTATACGGTTTCTGTGCTACCGAAGCCGGTTACGTTAGGATTTGTCATGGAACTGCATTATCCTACTTATCTTAACAAGCCCGATGATGTGATGGACAACGTGGGCAATGCCACAGTGCCTGAAGGTACGGTCATCAATTGGGTTTTCTACACCAAAAATTCTGATAATCTGTTTTTTATTGTTCAGGATAAAGAAAATGTCTTGACTTCTGAAAATGACAATTATGCCGTAAAAATGGTGGCAAAAAACAGTTTTACCTACTCAATTTACAATAAAAACAAATATTTTACAGGAAAAGATACGCTAACGGATGAAATTACCGTCATTAAGGATATGTATCCGGAAATTTTTGTCCAAAGTCAGCGTGATTCCTCTTATCAGGACAGAATCTATTTTAAAGGCAATATAAAGGACGATTACGGATTTTCGGGCCTTCGCTTCGTTTATACCAAATACGACGCTGACGGCAAGGTTTTGGAGACAAATAAGAGCATTCCCATCAACATCCAATCGAATGTCACCATTCAGGATTTCTATTATTATTGCGATCCCAACACGTTTGATTTGAATCCGGGTGAAAAGATTGATTATTATTTCATTGTTTCCGATAATGATGGAGTGAATGGGCATAAATCGAGTAAAACATCGCCTTCCACATTCAAAATCAAGTCGTTGGATGAAATTAACGACGATATAGAAAAGAGTGAACAGCAGACGAAATCCGGTTTCAATGAATTATTGGAGGAATCCACACAGCTGATGAAGGACATTGACAAGCTGCAGAAGCAGATGCTGCAGGAGAAGGATTTGTCGTGGCAGGATAAGAAAAAGCTGGAGAAGCTTATGGAGCAGTACAAGGAATTGCAGGATAAAATCAATGAATTGCAGCAGAAAAACGAGAATCAGAACACATTAGAGAGCCAATATAAGAATATTGACCAGGATATTATCAAGAAACAGCAGGAATTGCAGAAGCGCATGGATCAGATTCTTTCGGATGAGATGAAGGAGATGATGCAGAAATTGCAGAATATGATGCAGCAGGGCAATAAGGATCAGATTCAGAAGCAGATGCAGAAGATGAAGAACAATACGGAAGACATAAATAAAACCTTGGATCAGCAGTTGCAGCTTTACAAGCAGTTGGAAGTGGAGAAGAAGTTGAATGAGGCTGTAAAAGATTTGCGTGATTTGTCGTTAGAATTGCAGCAAAATGCCGTCAAAACGAATGACAAGAATCAGAATAAGGACAAATTGAAGCAGGAACAGCAAAAGATTCAGGACAAATACAATCAGATTAAGGAGGATTTGAAAGAGTTGCAGAAACTGAATCAGGAGTTGGAGGACCCGACAAAGTTCAAGAGCACGGAAGAGTTGCAGAAAGATGCCGACCAGCAGTTGCAGCAAGGAAGACAGAATCTGGATCGTAACAATCGTCAGAAATCAGCTGAAAACCAGCAGAAAGCGGCGGAAGACATGGATAAGATCGCCAACCAGTTGGAACAGGATTTCAACGAAAGCGAACTTGAAGACGTATCGGAGGATATTGAGACACTGCGTCAGATTTTGGACAATTTGGTGAAGATTTCCTTCAATCAAGAGGAGGTTTTGGAAAAAACGAAGCGCACCAAAGCGCAATCGGCAATGGTTTCTGACATCTCCACGAAGCAGCATCAGGTCAAGAATAACATGAAAATTATAGAGGATTCATTGAATGCCTTGGCCAGACGTCAGATGTCGGTTAAACCGTTTATTCAGACAGAACTATCTAAAATACAAGATTATATAAGTTCCTCTGTAGAAAATATTCAGGAAAGACGGATGTCGAATGCAGCCTCCGACCAGCAGTTCACGCTCACATCGATGAACAATTTAGCCTTGATGCTGAATGAGTCTATGAAGGAGATGCAGAAGAAGAAGAGCGAATGCAAGAGCAAATGTAACAAATCGGGCAACGGATCCTGTAGTAAGCCTGGTGGTAAGGGTAAAAGCAAGAAGACATCGGCCCGCGAGTTGCAACAGCAGCTGAACCGCCAAATGGAGGCCATGAAGAAATCCATGGACCAACAGGGAAAACAGGGCCAGAGCAGCCAGCAGAAGCAATGGAGTGAACAATTCGCTAAGATGGCCGCGCAGCAGGAAGCCATCCGCAAGATGTTGGAAGATTACAATAACGCCCAAAAATCGCAGAATGGGGTAGGAGACAAGTCTTTGGAACAGCTGATAAACGACATGAAGAAGACGGAGAACGAGCTTGTGAACCGCACGTTGACTCAGCAGACTATCCAGCGGCAACAGTCGATAACCACACGTTTGTTGCAAAGCGAGCGGGCGGAAATGGAGCGTGAGAAGGACGAGGAGCGCAAGTCGAACGAGGCGCGCCAGACCCCACGTCTGAATCCGCCGAAGGACTGGAAGTTTGATGCGGAAAAGACACACCAGAACGAAATGCTGCGCTCGGTTCCCGCCAACCTGAACTATTATTATAAAGAAAAGGCAAACACCTATTTTTATAACATTGATTAAAAACCACGAATATGATCAATATAACATTATCCGATTTGGACAGGACATCCATCTATCCGCAGACGTTGCAGACGATAGAGGACTTTTGTGATGAATATCGCATAGAAAATGATTTCGGAATCATTTCTACAGCCAATCAGGAAGTTATAGATTTCCTGTCTAATTATTTCGTGGATTTTTGTGTGGAATTTTCCATTGATGCCGACAATCAGGAACTAACCATATCCTATTTATCGCATGAGCCTGTATTTCAAGAAATTAACTCATACGACAGAGATCGTAAGATTATTCAAAAACTAACGGATAATTTTGAGGTTTCATCTGATTTTAAATCAGTTAGATTGAATTTTCACGTGAAACCAAAGTTTGAAGTGGAGCGTAATATTCGTCAGAAGGTTGCCAAAACCGTTTATATGTAATATGAGACGAGTTCTATTTTTTCTGTTTTTCTTTTTCCTATTCACATCCGTCACATTTGCCCAACGTGTGTTGTTTGTCGGTAACAGTTACACGGCGGTAAACGATTTGCCGGCTATGGTGTCGTCGATAGCTGGAATGATGGGGGAGAGTTTGATGTATGAAACAAGTGCGCCGGGCGGATGCACTTTCCAAGGTCATCTTACACAATCGGCCCAATACATCCAGCAAGGTGGTTGGGACGTTGTGGTTTTACAGGAACAGAGTCAGCTGCCCTCGTTTCCGTATAACCAGTTTATGAATGAATCCTATCCGTATGCGCAGCAGCTGTGCCAGATGATTCGCCAGTATAATCCGGAAGCCCGTATTGTTTTTTATATGACCTGGGGCCGCAAGAATGGCGATTCGCAAAATGCACAATACTATCCTGTATTGGGCACGTATGCGGGTATGGACAGTCTGTTACGGGCTCGTTACATGCAGATGGCGCAAGACAATCACGCACAAGTGTCGCCCGTGGGAGCGGTATGGCATCATATCCGCAATCATTATCCGCAAATTGAGTTGTATCAGTCTGACGAAAGCCATCCGTCTTTGTATGGAACGTATGCAGCAGCCTGCTGTTTTTATACGGTGCTTTATCATAAAGACCCCATGGAAATTCAATATACGCCGGAGATTGATGCGCAATATGCCGACCTGATTCGGCAATCGGCAAAAGCAGTGGCATACGATTCGTTAAACACATGGTTATTCATAGAAGAGCCAGATACAACACAAACATCGGACACGGTTGGCGTGGAGTATTTTACTATACCGGAAATTACTTTGTATCCGAATCCGACGCAAGAATGGCTTTTTGTGGAGACCACAGCCCAAAACGAAATTAATAATATCAGAATCTTTACCGTTGAGGGAATAGAAGTGTCTTCTATAAGACTGGTGACCGGTAATAAAACCAAAGTGGATGTGCGAAATCTTCCT
The DNA here is from genome assembly GCA_024682995.1 of Bacteroidales bacterium. Taxonomy (GTDB): domain Bacteria; phylum Bacteroidota; class Bacteroidia; order Bacteroidales; family WCHB1-69; genus F23-D06. The sequence goes on from JAIKYR010000038.1 coordinate 17,329, forward strand.
TCGGGTATTTATTTGCTTGAGATCGTGCGTCGTGACGGTAACAGATTTGTGAAACAGTTTGTAAAATCCCGATAGATGATAATATTTAATCCATTCGAAGTAATGGGTATAAACCTAACTCTCCTTCACAAGCAATGGTTGAAGCGAGTGATCCGGAATGAAGGTCTTGTTCCCGGTGATTTGGAATATGTGTTTTGCTCGGACGAGGAGATGCTGCAATGGAACGTGCAGTTTCTTCAACACGACACCTATACTGATATCATTACATTCGACAATAGGGTGGGGGACTTGGTTTCGGGAAATATCATAATTAGTATAGACCGGATCGCCGACAATGCAAAATCGTTTGGCGTTTCGGTGGAGGAGGAGCTGATGCGGGTGCTGGTTCACGGGGTATTGCATCTTTGTGGCTACCCCGACAAAAAGCCGGAAGAGGCCGTTGTGATGCGTCAGAAGGAGAATGAGGCGTTAGCGGTTTTACACACAATGTGATTTTTCAACAGATTCAAAATAATGATGTTATAAAAATGTTTCACGGGAAAAGTATGGAAGAGTATGATGTCATAGTGGTGGGTGCGGGACATGCCGGTTGCGAAGCGGCAGTAGCTTCTGCACGTTTAGGAAGTGAAACATTGCTTATCACTATGAACCTGGTTTTGGTGGCGCAGATGTCTTGTAACCCGGCTATGGGGGGCATTGCCAAGGGGCAAATCGTGCGCGAAATTGATGCCCTTGGGGGTATGTCTGGCATCGTCACCGACAACACCATGATACAGTTCCGTCTCCTTAACCAGTCAAAAGGTCCGGCCATGTGGAGTCCGCGCGCTCAGTGCGACAAGATGCAATTTTCCCTTTTTTGGCGAAAAATATTGGAGAATACGCCCAATCTCAAGTTGCGTCAGGATACCGTTACGGAACTTATTTTCGATGACGATGCTGTTGTGGGTGTTGTCACCCGACTGGGAAAATGCATCCGGGCAAAAAAGGTAATCCTGACAAACGGCACCTTTCTGAATGGTGTCATCCATGTGGGCGAATCCCATTACGCAGGCGGAAGAATGGGAGAGGATGCTTCATTCACCCTTTCAGACCAACTGAAGGAAAAAGGCATAACTGTTGCAAAACTTAAAACGGGCACGCCAGTGCGAATAGACGGACGTACAGTGGACTTTTCCAAGATGGTGGAACAGCCCGGCGATCCGAATCCGATGAAATTCTCCTTTACGGAAACACCAACGCTTAAAGAACAGCTTTCCTGCTGGATAACCTATACTAATGAGGAAGTGCACGACATTTTGCGTACGGGTTTTGAAAAATCACCCATGTTTCAGGGGCGTATACAGGGTGTGGGGCCCCGGTACTGTCCTTCCATAGAGGATAAAATTGTTCGTTTTGAGGGTAGGGAAAGACACCAGCTTTTCTTGGAACCAGAAGGAAGGAATACTACTGAATACTATCTTAATGGTTTTTCTTCCTCTCTTCCCGAGGATATTCAGGTGGAGGCCATGCATAGGATTCCTGGCTTGGAAAAGGCCGAAATCTTCCGTCCGGGTTACGCTATCGAATACGATTATTTCGATCCCACACAGCTGCATTACACGTTAGAATCGAAAGTGATTCCGAATCTGTATTTGGCTGGCCAGGTGAACGGCACCACCGGATATGAGGAAGCCGCCTGCCAGGGACTGATGGCGGGCATCAATGCTCATCTGTCCATTCAGGGGAAAGATCCTTTTGTGCTCACACGTTCGCAAGCGTACATTGGTGTTCTCATTGATGATCTTATCACCAAGGGCGTTCAAGATCCCTACCGTATGTTTACTTCGCGGGCCGAATACCGCATCCTTCTCCGTCAGGATAATGCCGACCAAAGGTTAACACCGCTGGGTCATCAAATAGGATTGATAGACGATATTCGTTTTCATGCATTTGAAAACAAAATGGCTAATCAGTTATCTATAGTGAATTACCTTCAAGAAAAATTACCGGAATTTGATACGTTGAACCAGTTCCTGGCGGCGCATGAATCCTCGCCGCTCGTACATAATGTGCGGTTAGCGCAGTTACTGCTCCGCCCGCAAATCAGCATAGAGGATATCATGGCTCTCCATCCGCCTTTCGTAACCTTTTTAGATGAACTTTCCGCCTCGCCGGAACAGATTAAAAATGCCGAAACGGAAATCAAATATGCCAACTACATTGAGAAGGAACGCGAACTGGTTTCCAAGTTCGAAAATCTGGATCATATAAAAATTAATCCGGATTTTGATTATTCAACGTTGACAAGCATATCCAAAGAGGCACGCGAAAAACTTTCGAAAGTGAAACCCATTAATCTGGGTCAAGCCTCCCGCATCAGTGGTGTCAGTCCCGCCGATATAACCGCCTTGATGATTTATTTGCGTACTTTCTAATCGTAAGTAATTGATTTTTAGATCGTTTACTTTAATAATCCCAGATATTAAAGCAAAAAGGGAAAAATATAGCACTTGACAAAAAAAAGAAAATCGCCCGTCACAGAGCGAATTTTTAAAAATAGTACTGGTAATCAAAGGATTATAACAAACCGTAAAAAGAAAGTAGTCTCGCCGGGAATCGAACCCGGATCTAAGGTTTAGGAAACCTTTGTTCTATCCATTGAACTACAAAACCAATGGGCGGCAAAAGTACAAAAAATGTTCGATTGTATTATAGCATCATTTTTTCTTTGAGCTCTTTTTTAAAAGAGCGTGAGATGGAGAAAAGATGATTGGCCACTACAATTTTGTCGGGCTTGAGGAATTTTGTTACTTTATCAATGTTCACGATGGTTTCCCTGTTAATCTTTTGGAATTTGTCGCTGGGCAGGCGTTGCTGGTAATATTTGAGGGAGTTGAGGGTGTGCCGTTCGGTGCCGTTGTCGAAGTGGAAGCAAATCTGATTTTTTATCCGGAAGAGGAAGGCAACATCATCAAGATTGACCCGATTAGATTCGTCATTTTTTTTCAAAAACATGAAATCCTTGCTGGCGTTGAGCTTGGAGAGTCGGGCATACTCATCGGTAAAATATTTTTCAGAAGCGACAGGGAGTTTTTCACGTTGCAAAGAATAGTAATCGCTGTAGATATTCCAGATTTTTCCCATCACATTCAGGCACTGTTTTTCGGTAATAGGCGTAAAAATCAGATCAAAAAACCCGAACGCAAGATAATTCCGGATGGATTTCACACTTGTTTTATTACAAATTCCAACAATAAAAGGAGGTTTTTGGATGGAATTTAACAGGTCTGAGAAACGTGTTTCCATGAAAAGAACGGTAGGTTTGTGGTCGTTCAACCGTTCAATGGCTTCCAGAGAATGACGAAAGGAGGCGACGATTTCGATGGAGTTAATTTTTGATAATAAACTACTTAAATAGTTCAGACATTCATCGTTTTCGATGAAGAAGGCGCAGGAAATGGAATTTTTTTTCATTTTTTTTGTTTTGATAATTGATGAAACAAAGATAAGAAAAAGTAGGGAAAACAGTCTGGTTACCCCAAAGACCCCATAAAGAGTACAAAATGCATTATAAATGACAATTAAACAAAGAAATACATCAAAAACGGGTTGTTTTCAGGATTTACCGTGAAAGCAGAAAAGCATATTTCTTTTGTAAAAAAACAGGGATGTCTGTTCAAAAAAGTGTCAAATAAAGTAATACGATAGTGAAAAAAAATTTTTTATAGGAAAAAAACAGAAGATGAGAATAAAGGGCAACTACGTTATTCTTTTTTGTATCTTTGCCGCCCTTTGAAATCCAATATTAATCAAATAAAAACAGACAATGAAAAAAACTTTGATTTTACTGTTCGTGTGTCTTTTGGGCATCAGTGCGTCATTTGCGCAGGAAAAGGAAACAACCACAAAAGAAGAAGGTTATAAATTCAGGAATCTCAAGGAGATACCCATCACGTCCGTGAAAGACCAGCATCGTGCTGGCACTTGCTGGTGTTATTCCGGTTTGGGCTTCATTGAGGCAGAGCTTCTCCGTATGGGCAAGGGCGAGTATGACCTTTCCGAGATGTACATTGTGGCCAACACCTACAACGACCGCGCGATGGCGGCTGTGCGTACGCACGGTGACGTTTCCTTCTCGCAAGGCGGTTCCTTCTATGATGTGATTTACGGTATGAAGGCGTTTGGTCTGGTTCCCGAAAGCGAAATGCGTCCGGGTGCCGCCTACGGCGACACGCTCTCCGATCACAGCGAGCTTTCCCTGCTGACGGATGCCATGGTGAAGGCTATTGCCAAAGGCGAGCAGAAAAACCTGCAGAAAAACAGCAACAACGAAGTGCTTTGGCAAAAAGCTGTGGCTGCCGTTCATGAGGTCTATTTGGGTAAAAATCCTGAAAAATTCACTTACAAAGGCGTGGAATACACTCCGAAATCTTTCTACGAGTCACTCGGTTTGAACCCGGACGACTACATTTCCATTACCTCGTACACACATCATCCTTTCTACGAGAAGTTCGTGTTGGAAATCCAAGACAACTGGCGTTGGGCACAGTGCTACAACGTTCCGTTGGATGAGATGATGGAGATTTTCGACTATGCCGTTGAGCATGGTTACACTATTGCTTGGGGTTCCGATGTAAGCGAGCCGGGCTTCCGCATGGGCGTGAAGAAAGGTTTCTGCGTGCTTCCTGAGACGAAAGCTTCTGCCATGCAGGGCAGCGATATGGCCCACTGGACAGGCATGAGCGCCAAAGAGATTCAGGACGAGGCTGCGAAGCATCCGACACCACAACGCTGGGTGACGCAAGAGGAACGCCAGATTGCATACGACAATTGGGAGACCACCGACGACCATGGCATGCTGATTTATGGCAAGGCAGAAGATCAGGATGGCAATGAATATTACATGGTGAAGAACAGCTGGGGCGACTATGGCGACTATCACGGCATGTTCTATGCCTCCAAAGCATTTGTGCGCTACAAAACCATGAACATTGTGGTACATAAAGATGGTATTCCAAAGGAAATCAAGAAGAAACTCGGTATCAAATAATTTATCGATTTCATGAAAATAGAAAGGGAACAGTGATAGCGCTGTTCCCTTTTTTAATATCCAAAAGCTAATAAAAAACCTATAAGGCGGTACACAGACTAATAAATGAGTCCGAGTTCCAGCTTTGCCGCTTCTGTCATACGGTCCATGTCCCAAGGCGGGTCGAAGGTGACCTCTACATCCACTTTGCCCACGCCCGGAATCATTGATACGCGGGTTTTTACTTCCATGGGCAGACTTTCCGCCACCGGACAGTTGGGAGCCGTGAGGGTCATCAGAATATACACATCATTGTTTTTATTGACTTCCAGCTTGTATATGAAACCGAGTTCCCAGATGTTGACAGGTATTTCTGGGTCGTAAATGGAATTCAAAACTTCGATAACTTTACTCTTCATATTATTCTAATGCTTTTTCTTTTAATGAGTTGAAACCATCGCCCAACGTTTCGGACGCCTCCACGATGGTGATGAATGCCTTGGGGTCGATTTCGTGTACGAAATGGATTAAGACCGGCAGCTGTTTGCGCGACAGAGAGGTGAAAATCAACTTTTTCTCAGCATGATTGTACATTCCCTCAGCGTGGATATAGGTGCCGCCGCGCTCCAATTCCTCCAAAATCCGGATGCGAATCTCTTCATACTTCTCTGAAATGATGAGCACCGCCTTGTTGGTGCGGAAGCCGGAGATGACCTTATCCATCACCACACCCGTCACGTAAATGACAAGCCAGGAGTAGAGTGGGATAGTCCAGTCTTTGAAAGCAGCCAAAGCAGCCAACACGATGGTGGAGTCCACGACAATGAGCAGGGTTCCCAATGGTATGTGTTTCAAATACTTTCCAATAATCATTGCGATGATGTCGGTACCGCCGGAGGTAGCGCGGGTTTTGAAAATCAATCCCAAACCGACACCCAGGAGAACAGCACCGAACAAGGCCATAATAAAAATGGCCGAAGGATCGGGTACCAACGGCTGGCCCGGCACGCTGATCAGCGGCTCATAGCCATACACCTTCTCCCACAGGGAAATGAAAGCGGGCAGCGAAACCACCCCGACCACGGTTTTAGCCCCGAATTTCGGACCCAACCATAAGGTGCCGATAATCAGTAAGGGGATGTCCAAACAAATGCCCGACAAACCGATGGGGAAATTGAACAGGTGGTGCAGGATGATGGCAATACCATACACTCCGCCCGGTGCCAGTTTCAACGGTGATATGAACACTACAAAGCCGATGGACATAATGAACGTTCCCAACAAAATCAGTCCATAGGTATGAATCAGCTCTTTCCAATCCAAATTTTTCCAATCTATTTTTTTAATTGATTCCATAAGTTCATTATTTACTTACTACAATTTTTAACCGATGCGCAATCTCGGAACGGCTTTTCACGCAAAGCTGCAATTGTTGCATCAGCATCATCGTATCTTCTTCAGTATTACCCTCTTGTGACAAATCTTTTTGGATTTCCGTCATCCGTTGTTCCACAAGACGCATTTTCAGGTTCAGTATAATGTTCTGAACCTCCTGTTGCAGTATGGAGACATTGTTTCGGATGGTGTTGGTGAAGATGTCATAACGTTTTTCCCACTTCTTACTATATTGCGGTTCGTTGCTGTCAAGGTGTTGGATGGCAAACTGGCTCTCTTCCGGATCTTCGCTCAAGATGAAGGTGCGTTTGATGTCGTCTTGGTCCATGAGGATTTCCGCCACTTCGGCATAATGAGTGTAAATCTTGTGCATAAGCGGGTTTTGCAGCACGATTCCATCGTTGAACAGGTTGTCGAATACGAACTGGTCCACCCGTTTTTGTGTTCCCTGTCCGGGATTTTGTGCATCGTAGACGTTGATTTCGTAGAGGCCGTATTTCAGGAGCAGGAGCACGACATTCTTTTCTGCCTCATAAAGAAGGTCCACGGCGGGTTTTTCCTGTTCGGGTGCACTCTGTTCCACCGGAATGGTAATCGTGTCCGTAACGGGCTGTTCGGGTGCGTCTGGGGTGTTTTTGCGCGACCCCTCATTCAGCTTTTTCCAAACGGTTCGTTTTAGCTCGGCGTTTAGGGTGGTCTCGGGCAGCTCGAACATACGGGCGCACTCTTTGACATAAAAAGCCCGGGCGATGTTGTCGCGCACGGCCGCAATAGAGGTTATCATTTCGCTCACCATGTGGGCGCGCTTCATGGGGTCGTTGCCCGCCTCTTTCGACAAGATGTCCGCCTTAAACAGCAGGAAATCCGTGGTGTGCGTTTCCAAATACTCGATTAATTCGCTGTCTCTGTGTTTTTTAGCGAAGGAATCGGGGTCCTCGCCATCGGGCAGCAGACAAACCTTCACGTTCAAGCCCTGCGCCAACAGCATGTCAATGCCGCGCAAGGATGCTTTGATGCCCGCCGCATCACCGTCGTACAACACTGTGATGTTGCGGGTTTGCGAGGACAAGATCTTCACCTGCTCCGGTGTCAATGAGGTGCCCGAGGAGGCTACCACATTTTCGATGCCGGACTCGAACATGGATATTACATCCGTGTAACCCTCCACCAAATAGACATTATCCTTCTGACGGATGGCCTTTTTGGCCAAATAGATATCGTAAAGAGTCTCTTTCTTGTGGTAAATGTCGTTTTCGGGAGAGTTGAAATATTTGGCTGTTTTTTCATCCTTTTTCAAAACCCGTCCGCCGAAACCGATGACCTTACCAGTATGGTTGTGAATAGGAAAGATAACCCGTCCGCGATAGAAATCGAACAGCTTGCCCGACTCGCTTTTTTTAGTCAATCCTAATTTCAGTAGAAACTCTTCCTGATAGCCCTGTTTCAGAGCATATTGGGTGAAACTGTCCCAGCCGCCGGGACAATAGCCGAGATGGAATTTGTCGATGGTGGCATCTTTGAATCCCCGTTCTTTAAAGTAGGAAAGTCCCATCAGCCGTCCTTCTTCGCTGTTACGAAGCTGGTCCATGAAGTATTTCTCGGCAAATTCGTTTACGATGTAAAGGCTGTCTTTCTCGCTGCGCAATTTTTTCTCTTCCGGGGTTTCGGGCCGGTCAAATTCCAGCGTGATGCTGTATTTCTTGGCCAGATACTCCAATGCCTCCGGATAGCTCATTTTGGCATGTTCCATCAGGAAATTGATGGCGTTGCCTTTGGCGTCGCACACAAAGCAGTGGTAGATGCCTAATCTTGGCGACACGTGCATGGAAGGGTTGCTATCGTTGTGAAACGGGCAAATGCCCACATAGCCTTGTCCCTGTCGTTTCAGCGTGACAAAGTCGCCCACCACCTCTTCAATTTTGGCGGCGAATTTGATTTCCTCTACTGTTTTCTTTGAGATCACGGGTATTGGCTATGTTAGTGAATATTAATCGTTATCCGATTCAGAGTCATGTTTGTCTTTTTTCTCTTTACCGGAATATACTTTGAACTTCTTGAAAATCTTCTTATTGTGCATCACAGATAGGGCTTGCTGGAAGGTGTCGTCGGTTTCCAGGAAGATGCGGTAGGCTTCGCCATAGCCGAAAAGTCCGCGGGCAATTTCAAAGCGGAGATAGTCTTTGATATACTCGCCGGCATGTGCCTCGTTGCGCAAACGGATGGCCTCATTATAATTTTTCGTTACATAATGGGAGAACATCGTGTCCAGCATCTGCATATTGATTTGGTTGGCCGATTTGAACAGAGAATCCAATTTTGTTTGGTTTTCTTTAATAAAACTATTGGCATAAGAGGAGAATGTGAAAGAAGCGCTATCACTTACGCCCTCTTTTTTGGCAAAGTCCATAAACTCTTTATAGAAAGCATCGCTGATTTTGTAATTTTTCTGGAAAGAATCAAAAGAAGGATACTGTTTTTTCAGTTTTTCACGGTTGTTTTCCAGATAATCCACTACAAAATTGCCGAAAATGCCTTTGCGGACGATTTCGTTGTAGAGTGTGGAGTATTTTGTGGTGTCCAACGGGATGAAAATGTCGGGCATGATGCCGCCACCGCCATACACCGTACGTCCGTGTGGGGTTTTGTACTTCAGTGAATCCGGGAATTTGATGTTGTCAGCAGTATAGAGCTCGCCCTTCTTCATGCGGTTTTGAATATCGTGATAATAGGAATCCAGGCCATCATTGTAGGGCTTTTGGATGCAGCGGCCCGTGGGGGTGTAATAGTGCGAAATGGTTAAGCGTACCTCCGATTGGTCTATCAGACGCAACGGCTTTTGCACCAGACCTTTGCCGAAAGTACGTCGTCCGATGACCAGTCCGCGGTCCCAGTCTTGGATACACCCGGAGGTGATTTCCGAGGCGGAGGCGGAGTTTTCGTCCACCAGCACGATGAGTTTGCCCTCTTCGAAGAGGCCGGTTTGGGAGGCATAGAATTTCTCGCCAGTGCCGCGGAAGTTGTCCGTATAGACAATCATGCGCTTGCCGGAGATGAATTGGTCGCAGATCTCAAACGCCACGTTGAGATAGCCGCCTCCGTTACCGCGAAGGTCGAGGATCAAATCCTTCATACCCTGTTTTTTCAAATCCCGGATGGCGGTGATAAGCTCTCCCGTCGAGGTGGCGGCGAAGCGTTCCAACTTGATGTAGCCGGTGGTGGTGTCGGCCATGAAGTGGACGTTGATGCTGTGCATGGGGATGGCCCCGCGGGTGATGACGAAGTCGATGAGCTTGGGATTGCGCCCGCGCTTGACGGAAACCTTCACCTTGGAGCCTTTCGCCCCACGCAAGTGCTTGCGCACCCAGTCGTTGGTGATTTTCTCTCCGCAGGCCAGTGTGTCATCCACTTTCACAATCTTGTCGCCCGCCAGCAGACCCACTTTCTCGGAGGGACCATCGATGATGACTTCCATCACGTTGATGGTGTCTTTGATGAGCTGGAAAGTGACGCCGATACCGTCAAAAGTGCCCTGCAGAGGCTCCGTCATGGCAGCCACGTCTTTTTTGGGTATAAAAGAGGTGTGCGGATCCAGTTCTTTCAGCATGGTGGAAATGGACTTGTCAATTAAGGGATCGAAGTCCACAGAGTCCACATACATCATGTTGATGGAATTGATGACCTGGTCCATCTTGGTTTTCCCCTGTTGGTAATTTTTGTTCGGTGATTGGGCAAAAATAGAGGTAAAAAACAAAAAGTTCAAGCAAAAAAGGCAAATAATAATCTTTTTCATCGCATGGCGTTTTTTTAGGGCGGCAAAGGTACAAAATTTAGTGAATAGGGGACAAAGAATAGTGAATAGAATTTACAAACAGGGAAATAGTGCAAAAAAGTCGTCCTTATATTCGCATTTTCACCACGGTGATACCACATCCGCCCATTTCCAGAACCTCATCCTGAAAGGCTTCCACATCCTTGCGTTTGGCCAGTTCCTGGCGGGTGATTTGCCGTAGAATGCCATTGCCTTTGCCGTGCAGGATGCGCACAAAACGGATGCTCAACAGCGCAGCCTCGTCCAGATATTCTTCCAAATTGGCAATGAGCTCGTCGGCTCGCTGTCCGCGCACGTCCAACGTGGTGCTGAAGTCGGCCAACTTCTTGTTCATGGCCTCGCCCAGCGTGCCCTCGTTGTAGCGCACTACGCCGCTCCGACGCACTTCGCGTGCCTCTTTCTTACTGATTTTCGCCAACTTGCGGATGTCTGTCTTGAAGGAGATGGAATTAAAAGCGATGGTGGCGTCGTTGCCATTGATGGCGGTCACCTCGCCCGTCACCTGCATGTCGGCCATGAAGACGCTGTCACCTACACGGATGACGTTGTCTTCCGGTTTCTCCTCCACTTTCTTGGGTTTCGGAGCGGTGCGTTTCACCGGAATGATGGGCTTGATGCTTTCTTCTTTCTCAATGGATTCAATCTCTTCCTTCAATTCCTCTTTTAGTTTGGTGACGTTTTCCCGGGCTTTCTTCGTTTTCACCGCATCGGCTTTGGCTTCTTTGATGTCGCGGATGGTCTTCTCTATCACCTTGTTGGCACTTTCTACAATCATATTGGCCTGGTTTTTGGCCTTCTGGATGATTTCTTTGCGCTGTTTGTCCAGCTCGGAGAATTTTTCAGAATATTCGTCAATCATTTCGGCCAACTGGTCATCGGCGGCCCGCACCTGTTTCAGCGTTTTTTCCGTTTCTATCTGTGCCAATTCAATCTCTTCCAGTTTCCGCTCGTAGTCAATTTGCGCCGTTCCCGACTTTGCTATGGCACTTTGTATGATGTCAGGATTCAAGCCGATATGGTGGGCGATTTCGTAGGTAAACGAGCTGCCCGGCTTGCCGATTTTGAGTTTGTATAACGGTTGTAATGCGTTGGTATCGTACAACATAGCTCCGTTTACGGCTTCGTTGTGCGTGTCGGGGAACATCTTCAGATTACCGTAATGCGTAGTGATGATACCGAAGGCTTTTTTCTCATAAAAGCTCTCTAAGATAGCCTCTGCCAATGCACCGCCCAAGGTCGGTTCCGTACCTGACCCGAACTCGTCGATGAGGAACAGCGACTGTGCGTTGAGGTTTTCGTCCATCATTTTAAGGTTGGAAAGATGGGAACTGTATGTACTGAGGTCATTTTCAATGGATTGCTCATCTCCGATGTCAATGAAGATGCTTTGGAAAACACCCATATCGGAGGTGCTCTGCATGGAGACCAGCAAACCGCACTGCATCATGTATTGGAGCAGGCCCACGCATTTGAGGCAAACGGACTTGCCGCCGGCGTTGGGACCGGAAATCAATAGGATGCGTTGGTTTTCAGTGAGTTGTACATCCAAGGGTACCACTTTCTTGTCGTTTTTCTTTAAAGCCAGATATAGTAGCGGATGTTCGGCTTGTTGCCAGTTGATAAGCGGTTGGTTATGGATATGTGGCAAGGAAGCATTGAGATCAATGGCAAACAATGCTTTGGCACGCAGAAAATCGTAGCGGCCCATAATCCGTTGAGCTTCCAGCAATTCGGGTATCAACGTGCGGATGGTGCCCGACAGTTCGGTGAGGATGCGCACCACCTCGCGGCTGGCTGCGTTCTGCAGGTCTTTGAGTTCGTTGTTGGCATCAAACACCTCCGTGGGCTCGATGAAGACCGTCTGTCCGGTGGCCGATTCATCGTGGATGAAGCCTTTAAGCCTCCGTTTGTATTGGGCGGCGATGGGGATGCAGAGACGGCCGTTGCGGATGGTCATTTCGGCGTCTTCTTTCACCAGGCCGTCTTGTTTGGCGGCGTTGAGAATCTTGCGGATCTGGCGGTCGGCACTGTTGGATATGCGGTTGATTTCGCCTTTGATGCGGCTCAATTCGTCAGAGGCGTTGTCGCGCAGCTGTCCTTTGTCGTCCAGAATGCGGTTGATGCCGTTCAGCAGATCGCGCTGGATGGGCATATCCTCGCAAATACCCCACAAATAGGGGTACTTTTTGTCCTGATATCGGGAGCGCAGATAGACGAAAATATTGGTCATCGTGACAATGAAAGCGCGCAGCTGGGCCAGCTCTTCCAGTTCGATGTAAGTGCCGTCCACCTGCAGGCGTTTCAGCTCGGCGCGCAGGTCGTAATAGTCCTGGGCGGGGAAGGGTTCGTCGAACAGCAGTAGTTGCCGCATCTCCTCTACGCTTTCCAGCTCGGGTTGTATCTTGTTTATGTCCGACATCATAGTCACGGCATCCACAAACCCTTTTCCAATGGGGCTTAAGCAAAACCCTCGCAGTAGTTGCCGGGTGGTGTCGAAACCGATTTTTTCTTCAAAATTATTGGGGTAAAGCATTATGGTCTATTTTTTCTTACTAAAGCAATGGTTTTATTAATCAAATAGTGAAACCGTCTCCAAATCTTTGTTGAATTCCCAATAAAAATTATGCTATTAGCATAATTCTATTAGCATAAAAATCAAAGAAGCTAAAAATTAGGCAAACAGTGTTGCGGCGGTGCAGTCTTTTACGGTCACGTTGATATATTCGCCGATTTTATGGTTCCCTTTCGGGAAGATGATAACCTTGTTCTGACTGTTGCGGCCGTAGAGTTGGTCGGTGGAGCGTTTGGAGGCCCCTTCGATGAGCACCTGGAACGTCTTACCGATGTCGCGCTTGTTGCTGATCAGCGACAGTTCGCCTTGCAGTGCGATAATCTCTTCCAGTCGGCGGGTTTTCACCTCATCGGGCACGTCATCGGTGAAGCGTTTGGCCGACGTGGTGCCGCCTCTTTCGGAATATTTGAACATGTATGCATATTCGTAGCCCACTTCGCGCATGATGGAGAGTGTCTGCTGGTGGTCTTCCTCTGTTTCGCCGCAAAAGCCTGCGATGATATCGGTGGAGATAGCGCAATCGGGCATTAACTCCTTGATTTTGCGTACTCTTTCAAGATAATATTCTCGGGTATAAACTCGATTCATGCGTTTGAGCACCGCATTGCTGCCCGACTGCACGGGCAGGTGAATGTACTTGCAGATGTTATCGTAGTGGGAGATCGTATGCAACAGATCGTCGGAGATGTCCTTAGGGTGTGAGGTGGCGAAGCGTACGCGCAGGTCGGGCGACATTTCGGCCACGGTGGCCATCAGTTGCGCGAAGGTCATGTTCTCCCATTGGTAGGAGTTCACATTTTGGCCAAGCAAGGTCACTTCCTTATAGCCGTCTTTAAGCAGTTGTTCCACTTCGTGGAGGATGGTTTGCGGACTACGGCTGCGCTCGCGCCCGCGGGTATAAGGCACTACGCAGTAGGTGCAGAAATTGTTGCATCCGCGCATGATGGACACGAACGCTGACACGCCATTGAGGTCATAGCGCACGGGCATGATGTTGTCGTAAGTCTCCTCTTCGGAGAGCAGCACGTTGAATTGGGTTTCACCAGCGGCTGATTGTGCGATGAGCTGTGGCAGATTACGGTAAGCGTCCGGTCCAGCGATAAAGTTTAGGATAGGTTCAGTTTCAAAGAGTTCTTCTTTCATCCGTTCGGCCATGCAGCCCAACAGGCCCACCTGCAGGGTGCGGTGTTTTTTCTTCAGGGCTTCCAGTTCGCGCAAGCGCTTATGGATGCGCTGTTCCGCCTTGTCGCGGATGGAGCAGGTGTTGATGAGAATAAGGTCCGCCTCCTGCACATTGTCGGTCAGCGTGTATAAATCTTTGAGAATAGCGGCCACCACTTCGCTGTCGGCGAAATTCATCTGGCAACCGTAGGTTTCGATATAGAGTTTTTTCATGAAAGTAGTATTCTATTCTCCAGCTTGTTGCAAAACAAAAGCTTCTATTTTTTCAGAAATACGGAAAGATGCTTGTTTTACGGCGATTATTATAGGTTTTATTTCCGATATTATGTTTTCTTGTTTGCATTTCAAGAGAATTCCCATTAACCCTGTGATTTTCAAACCTAAACGTAGGGCTTCTTTCCGTCCTTTCAAGTCATCTACTATTAAAAGGGAATCCTCGTGTTCCAAAGCCAATGCTATAGCCGATGCTTCGCCCAAATCCACAAGATTTCTCAATATTCTCAAGTTGGCTTTGTTTTGAATCTCCTTGATTATGATCCAGGCAGGGAGTTCTTCTCCAAATTCATTCGCAACATCCTCAGTAATAAAAACTGTTCCATACAATTTTTGAAGCAACTCTAATTGTTGAATTCTGGAAAGCACAATCAAACAACTTGTATCAGATATGATAATTTCTTTATGCATTATTCACATCGTTTAAAATATCCTCGGTAGAAGAGGAAAACACAGAAACACCATATTTGCCCATTATTTCAATAAAGGCCCTTTTTGACAAGCCGGCCATTTCAGCGGCTTGTCCTGCAGACAAAATAGCGTCTTCATATAGTTTAGAGGCCACATAAACACTGATGTCTAACGTTTTATGGTCAAAATTGTCGGGCAAATTCAATATAAAAGGACTCATAATATAATTTTTTGCAAAGATAAAAAATTTATAGTTTCATTATCTGTAGGTTTCGATATAGGGTTTTTTCATGGCGGCAAAGGTACAAAAAAAGGCGCCTCGTAGCGAAGCGCCTTTTCTATTGTTTTAAAACAGAAATCCTTATTTCTTGATGAATTTCTGGGTGGCACCGTTCATGCGAACGAAATAGATGCCGCTTTCGAGGTTGGCAACATTGATGTTAGCCTGGCCATTGACCTGCTCGCTAACAATCACCTGACCCAGTGTGTTTACAATCTCCATGCTGCCTTCGCCCTTCACCGTGATGTTCGTGGTAGCAGGGTTCGGATAAACGGAGAAAGTGGTGTTTTCAACTTCCTCAACGCCAACACCAGAAATAGTAATGGTCACACCATCACCACCTTCGCCATTCTGATCCATGTAAAAATGATAAGATTTACCATTTTCAAAAACATAATCATCCGCACGGGAACCTTCACCACCAGCGATCCACATACGAGCTCCTGGCGTAGGATTCGTAATACAATAATCATAGGTACCTGCAGGAATTTGAATAGTAACGGCACCGTCGAAAACGATATTGGTTGTTGTCAAAGAACCATCAGCGTTTTCGGGGATTTTATATTCAAATTCAGCATACGTAGAAGCAGGAACATCACCTGAAGTTGTTAACGCACCCTGTTCAGGAATTATGGTGCCATAAGCTGTATGATCAGCATCCAACAGCAATTGGTAACCAGAACCATCCTGCCAAACATCGTGGGCTTCCAACGTGATTGTTACTTGAGCTTTAGCGGCAAAAGAAAATGCACACAAAGCAAAAACAAAGGTAAAAAGTTTTTTCATAACTTAAAGATTTTGGTTAATAATTTATTTTGCGGCAAATATATGTTTTTTTTAAACACATCGGGTAAAAAAAAAACGCACCGTGAATTGTTTATATTTATTCCACTACTAAAGCGTCGGCCACCACCTCTGCCAGCGATTTGATTTCCACATTCAAGTTATACGTATGATTGATTTGGGTGAGCTGATCGACACAGTTATGGCACGGCGTAATCACCACATTAGCACCGGTTTCGCGTATCTGGTTGGCCTTGATTTCGCCCACTTTGAGGCGGCGTTCGTTGTATTCACTCATGGCCAGCATGCCGCCGCCGCCACCGCAGCAGAAGTTGTCACTGCCCGAGGGCGTCATCTCAATCAGTTCAGGCACCACCTGCTTCGCCACATAGCGCAAAGAGTTGTACAAGCCGCCATTGCGGGTGATATTGCAAGGATCGTGGATGGTGTATTTCTTGGTGTTGAGGTTTTTGTCCACCTTGATCCTACCGCTTTTGATATAATCCTCCAACAGTTCAATGAGGGTTATAATCTTGAAGTCGGGCTGGGTTTTGAGATAATTGGGAGATTCCCAACGTAGTGCGCGCGAGCCGTGGCCGCACTCGCCCAGCACCAGCGTATTGCAATGGAGGCGATGCACCTCGTCAAACATATGTTTGGCGATGGCGGAGGCCTCCGCGTCGTTGCCGGAGAAGTAGCCGTAGTTGGTCACGTCGTACATTTCCGTGGAGAGGGTCCAATTGGCCTTGGCCGCATAGAAGATTTTGGCGGCGGCGGCGATGGATAGTGGGAAAAACTTGGGCTCGCGGGGGTTCAGCGTGTAGAGGATGTCGGAATTGTCTTTGTTGAGCGGGATGGTAGCCTCTTCGCCCAGCTCGTCCTGCAGGTCCTCTTCCATCCATTCGATGGTATCGACGAAATCCTCAGTAGGGATGCCCATGTTGTTGCCGGTATTGATGGCGGCGTCCACGGTGGCTTGCAGCGTCTGCGGCACCATGCCCATGACGGCCAGCATCCGGCGGCCCGTGCGTACCACGAAGGGGATGTCTATGCCGATGGAGCAATGCTTCACACAACGTCCACACATGGTGCAGGCTCCAAACAGTGAGTCCACCATTTCGGCCACATACTCGTCCGTGAGCTCGTGCGCATGGTTGAGTTTCGGCATGGTACGGCCCAGAAACGTGCAATAGCGACGGTATATGGAGGATACCATATCCACTTTCTTGCCCGGGATGAACTTGGGGTCCTGGAACGTCTTCCAAAACAGGCAGCTGGTCTCGCACAGACCGCAATGCACGCAGGCGTTGAGATGGGTGAGCAGCTTGCTATCGGTTTGTTTGGTAAGGATGTCGATGGCTTTCTGTTTGCTCTCGGAGGAAATGTTTGTCATAAATGCTTTTTTTGGGGTGCAAAAATAGTAAATTTTTCAGCAGGGAAGCAAAAAAAAAGGCTGGAGCAATCCAGCCTTTTTTATAGTGTGTCGGTAAAATTATTTCACCACAACCTTGGAGGTGTAAACCTTGCCGTTCTGGGAAACCTTAAGCATATAGACACCAGCCTTCATGTTGGAAACGTTGATAGAGGCTGTGTTGGTGGCCGTACCGTAGTACACTTGCTGGCCAACCAGGTTGAACATCTGAACATTGGCTTCCTTGTCGCCAGCCAGTTTCACGTTGAGTACGTTCGTGGCGGGGTTCGGATAAACCGTGATGTTCTCTTTCTCCATATCTTCCACGTTGGTGTAAGCGCAATCTGTGCAGGAAAGAACGAGGTCGATATCAGGATAATGCATAGATTTCATGTAGAATGTCGGGCTGTACTGACGATATCCCACATAACCCTGACTGGTCAAGTCATAACGAGTGTCAGAATCGATATAGTAACCTTTGTTGTGGTTGTTCACGAAATCCTCAGAGCAGGTCTGCCAGTCGGCTTGTCCTGTTATCTGATAGTTGTAGTAAGGATAGTAGGCCTGACGATAGTCCGTCCAGCAACGGGCATAGAAGTGGGAATATTCATCAAGGTCTTCGTCAACGCCAAGGGTATAATTGCCTCTCTTGAAGGTATAGGCGATGTTGAGGATTTTATTGGTGATATTGCCATAATTGATAGGCAGGGCGAAGGTGCTGAAGCGGAAGTAGCCAGCGCTATCCCAACAAACATCGTTGGAACCCAGGGGGAACTTGTACAGGGTGGCACCCTCTTGCATCAATGTATTATAGTTGAACGTAATGTCATGGAAAACGAAGTTGGCATGGAATTCCTGATTATCATCGTAATATCCGCCGCGCATAAGATCGTCATCGGTAAGGGTAGAGAGAATGCCCACGATAAGCGTATCCATTGCATCACCCGGAAGGGAACCTTTAGCTGCGATTTGTTCGTTGCGGAAATAGGCACCGGAAATGTAGATGGAGTCCAGTCTCAAAACAGGGGAGTAAGCCAGAGAAACTTCACCTTCAGCAGCCAGGTTTTCATACAGGGTGTGGGTGAAATCGTAAGTCATACCCAAACCGTGAATCCAAGGATGCATGAACAGCGTGTCATTTCTGTAAACGCCACCGATGGAATCGGTCTGCAGATAGTTGAATGTGTAGTCGTTTGATGTAGGCTGATAACCCACGTTGGTGTAGAGGTAGATGGCGTAATTCAACGCACCGAAAGAGGCATCACGAAGAGTGTTTTCATAGATGGGTTTTTTGTTTAAAACCTCTTTCTGCTTGGAATTCATGACATTCTTCGGATTCAGCACCTGGGCGAATGATGTGGCAACCATCATCAAGGCCACTAAAAGAATAGAAATTTTTTTCATTTGTTGTTTGTTTTTATTAATGAATAATAGAAAATAGTTTGCACTTTTTCAAGCGTGCAAAGATACAATTTATTTTGCACACTCCGTTTAACCACTAAATTTTTTAACATTTTTTATTTTAAGACTCCTCCGAGAAATTATCAATCTCCTCGCGCAGATTTTCTACAATGAAGTTCTGCCGCTCCATAGTGTTCTTGCCCATATAGTACTCGATGATGGCGTCAATGTTGCTGCCAGGGTCCAGGACAACAGGTTCCAACCGGATGGATTTGCCGATGAAATTCTTGAACTCTTTGGGGTCGATTTCACCCAAACCTTTGAATCGGGTGATTTCGGGTTTGCCGCCAAGCTTTTTGATGGCGCCTACTTTTTCCTGTTCGGAATAGCAGTAGAGGGTCTTCTGCTTGTTGCGCACGCGGAACAGGGGCGTCTGCAGCACATACACATGGCCCGCACGCACCACGTCTGGGAACAATTGCAGGAAGAAGGCCAGCAACAGCAGCCGGATGTGCATACCGTCCACATCGGCATCAGTGGCGATAATAATATTATTGTAGCGCAACCCGTCAAGTCCGTCCTCCAGATTCAAGGCAGCCTGTAGCAGACTCAGCTCCTTGTTCTCGTAAATGGCGCTCTTACTCTTGATGATATTGGCGGGCTTGCCCATCAGACTGAACACGGCCTGCGTGTTGGCATCGCGCGACTGCGTGATGGAGCCGGACGCGGAGTCACCCTCGGTGATGAAGATCATCGTTTCCAAGCCTCGCGGGTCGTTGGTGTTGAAATGGTAGCGGCAGTCGCGCAACTTGCTGTTGTTCAGACTCACCTTCTTCTGTATCTCCTTCGACTGCTTCTTCAGCGCGGCGATGGCGGTGCGTTCCTTTTCCGCTTCCTGGATTTTCTTCAACATCACCTCCGCCACATCGGGATTCTTGTGGAGGAAATTATCTAACAGTCGTCCGATCATGTCGTTCACATAATTGCGGATGGTCTGCCCGCCGGGTTCCATGTGTTCCGACCCCAGTTTGGTCTTGGTTTGTGAGTCGAACATGGGGTTCTTGACTTTGATGGACATGTTGGCGGCGATAGAGTTGCGCACGTCAGCAGGTTCGAAATTCTTTTTAAAGAAGTCGCGGCAGGTTTTCACGATGGCCTCGCGCATAGCCTGCTGGTGAGTGCCGCCGTGCTCCGTATATTGGCTGTTGACGAAGGTGTAGTACTCCTCGCCATATTTGCGGTTGGTGTGCACCATGGCAAATTCGAAGTTCTCGTCCTTCAAGTAGATAGGCTCATACAACCGACTTTCACCCACCTTTTTGTTCAGCAAATCCAAAAGGCCGTTTTTGGAATAGAAACGTTTGCCGTTGAAGTTGATGGTGAGTCCACGGTTCAGATAGACATAATTCCACAGCAGGTTCTCGATGTATTCGGTGTACCAGTCGTAGTTTTCGAAAATGGTATCGTCGGGCAGGAAGGAGGCCATCGTTCCGTTTTTCTCCTCAGTGGGTTCGATTGGGTACTCTTTGGTGATTGTGCCCGCGGAAAATTCAGCCCGTTTCATCTGGCCGTCCCGCACGCTCTGCACCAGCAGATGGGTGGAGAGCGCGTTTACCGCCTTCACGCCCACGCCGTTCATGCCGATGGAGGCGAAGTCGCCCTTGAAGTTGCGACCCGTGTTCATCTTGGAGTAACAGTCCACCACCTTGTTCAATGGGATACCGCGCCCGTAGTCGCGCACAGTGACCCGTTTCTCCTTGATGGTGATATCGATGGTTTTGCCGTAGCCGTTCATAAACTCGTCGATGGCGTTGTCCATCACTTCTTTGAGCAGCACGTAGATACCGTCGTCATGCGAAGAGCCGTCACCCGTTTTTCCAATGTACATACCAGGCCGCGTACGGATATGCTCATACCAATTCAGGGTAATAATGTTTTCGTCTTTGTATTCTGACATAGATGGTTAATGGTTTTTACAAAAGAGCGCAAAAATACAAAATTTTCGGATGCGGTTCGGTTAACGAATGATTATGCTGTCTCGCAGTGTGAACACAGCTACACGGGGAGTCCGGCTGTTATGCGCCCAAGGACGCATAACCACAAAAAACTCGGATTATCCGCTCAAGTTGAACCGGTAATCCATGTAAAATAGTATTTTTGCACCGATTTGCAAAATGAATTATGAGTAAAAGTCCCTTTCTGATTCTGTTTCTCGCGGTGCTGTGCCTTTGTTCCTCCATTCGCGCACAGGAGCCCATTGATGTCTATGATGGTGAAATGGATAAATACACACTGGCGGATTGGAATTTGAATGGACCTGTGAAGACTGCTATCATCACCACATTATTCAAAATGAAGGGCGACAGTGTTTTTCATAAAAAAATGAAAACAATCTTGAATTTTGACACAGCTGGCCGTCTCGCTGCTGAAACGATGATAGGATGGGGAAATTTTGAAAACAAAGACACTGTTATGGATATTTTTCTCCAATTCCAATATGATGATTTGAATAGGTGTACAGCTTGTTTCGGGCCGGATAACTTACTCCTGCAAGATTTTGTTTACGACGAAAATGGAAATTTGAGTTATTGCGTCTATACCCACGACAACGGGAAACCTAAACCCTCGTGGCGTTATTACTACGATGAAAAAGGCAGGTGCACTCGTCGTGAGTACATACCTGGAACTGACGAAGATTATCTTGACTATACAATATACCAACATTATTTTCAATACGATTCAATGGATCATTGTATTGAAAAAGTGACTATGCTTGATGGTGATACAGAAACTGTAAAACGGCTGAAATATGACGTCCGAGGCAATATAACGGAAGAAATCAGTTATGATACTCCTTGGAATTGTGTGGATCATTTCTGTCAGGAGTTATATTTTTATGATGATGAGGGCAGGTTGGTCAGGTCGCAAACGTTCTACAACCACGTCGAACAGGATGAACGTTTTTATGAATACAACCATCTGAATCAGCTGATTCGCAGGAAAACCTACAACAAAAAAGAGGGTTATTTGTCCGATCTCGACGAAATGTTTTATGACCGATATGGAAATTGTGTGGAGTACATCTATTCCAGTTTCCTTCACGACCAGTCGCCCGGGGCAGCATGTAAAACCACATATGAGTATGAGTATGCTGACGAATGATACTAAAATTTTTTCGCAAAAGAAAAGGACAATTATTATAAATTGCGGTTAACATTATGAACAAATCGCCGACCCGTTCGCCGTTTACCGCCACTCCGCGAAGCACGAGAACCCGTACCGGGTTTCGACAAAGAATCGTTATTTGTTTTTATTCATCTGCATCTTTGTCTTTCGCATTTCTTTTTGGAGTATCTCCATCCGTTCTTTTAATTGCTCTTTGGTGGGCAGCATGTCTTTGATTCTGATATTGTTGTAAGTTGCCACACCTATAGGAGTCGTAATACCTTTGAACGACCACTGCACTTCCGTCTTGTTCATATCAGAACAGATGAGAAGGCCGATTGTTGGGTTGTCATCGGGTGTTCTCAGCAACTCATCAACGGCATTGACATAGAAATTCAGTTTGCCGGCAAATTCAGGTTCAAAGGGTTTGGCCTTCAACTCACACGCGATAAAACAACGAAGGCGAATGTGATAGAACAAGAGGTCTATCTTTCGTGCACGTCCACCGACAATGATTTCTTTCTGCTTGCCTATGAATGCAAATCCTGTTCCCATTTCAAGCAAAAGGTCTGTAACATTTCGGGTAAGAGCCGCCTCCATTTCGTCCTCGTTATAAATCTCATGTTCGACTGTGGCAAAACCGAAATCGTAGTTCTCTTTCAACACCTCTTGGATAAGTTTACTCTGCAAGGCTGGCAAATGGTCATTAAAATTGTTGGCGATTCTTCCTTGATGTTCGTAGAGGTTGGCTTTGATGCAATTGATGAGGGCATTGCGACTAAGACCTTGTTCAATGGTTTTGCCAATGTAGAACAGCGCCTCATCTATGGACTTGCATTTTGTGATAATCTCAACATGGTGCCTCCAGGGAACCAGTGCGAAAGGCAATGGGAATTCTGCACCAAGTTGGTGCATTTTATCATCTTGTAATTCTCTACCAACTTGGTAGAGAATTATATCTTTTTGATTTTTAGGCGAATATATTTCTTCGTTGAGTTGTTGGATTCTTTTACAATCTCCCCTTTTTGTATAATAGAGATACCATTTCTTCATGAACCACAAATTTGGAGCAGAAAAACCTTTTTCACTAGGGAATTCCCGCCTCAAATCCAAACTTACTTGTTCCACAACGCCGCTACCCCATCGTTCCTCCGCCTTCTTTTGCACAAGGTCGCGCCCCAACTGCCAGTTGAACAGCAATTTTTCGGCATTCACTTTCACGGCAGCCTTTACTTGTGCCGAACGGTAGCGGTGCTTCACCTCGGCAATCCATTCGGCATAATCCCCGTCAAGGTGGATGTCGTGCGAGCTAACCATAATCGGTTCATCAGAATGACTTTCCTTTTTCATCTCAAATCATATAAAGGATCCGCCGACAAACATACAAAATCATTATGAGAAAAACAATGATAAAATTAATATAACTTATTAAAAATCAAATATATAAAAAAACAACATTTTTCGATATAAAAGTTGCAGATTCCAATATAAAAATTGCAAATTGTAAAAAACACACTAGGCAGCAGGGGCCTACATGACGAGGAAGCCACCTGATGTTTTGGAAGATTTTTCCGTGAAGATGCAATTCCTAAGCGCTCCCCGCCCCCGTGCTCACATGCGAGACGTAAAGCCGAATTAAAACTGGAACGAGTTCACAAAATAGAACGTGGAGTTTTGGGAAAGGTATATTATGCTTTAAATATCAAATAAGCCCCAATCGTGCAGAAACCGAAAAAAAGGATATAGGTCACGATGGTGATTATTGCCCACACAACACGTTGCCGTTTTGTATGATGCTCGTATTCATTCCAATATTTGCGCCATTTGTTCTTATACGTCAGGAAATACCAGTGGAAGAGGTATGACAAAGCTATAGACAGGATTAGTGTGGTAAATAGGACCCAAAAGTTGTTGCCGATTAATTTCGTAACAAGGGCAGCCATTGGTACGAACCATAGCATCCCCAAAAAGATATAGTCCCTGTACCGAAATCCGTTAAACTCGGCTTCTGCATGTCGTAGATAGTCTCCCTTTTTTAACTTGCGTTTAGTGGGTAACCACCTCAACTGCCAAAAAACAACGCAGTTCACATTGATGAGATTCACAAACCTTTCCATTGTCCACAATTCCAGTTCCGCAAAAATACATTTTTTTATCTCAACCCCACATTTATATTCAATGCATAATAAAAAGGAGCGAACAACCATTCGTTCCTTCAATGTAATTTTATCGTTTTCGATCTGTAGAGACGCAATGCATTGCGTCTCTACTATCGCCACTCCGCGAAGCACGAGAACCCGTACCGGGTTTCGACACTGTCGCCCGGGAGGAAGAAATAGAGCGTTTTCAAATCCTCTGGCATTCCATTTTTCTTGACACTGAAATAGTTTTCCGCCGTTGGGTTGGAATCAGATTTCATCCGACCAAAATGGACGAGCATCCACTCCGCGATGCGGTCGGTGCGCCACTCGCAGTAGGCACGCGCCTGCGTCGGAGAGACCCCAAATACAGGGAAATTCCTGTATGCGGGATGATTCGCATAAATTCGGGCGATGCTGTCAGGCAGCTGCTGCCGGAGAACCTGCTCGTCGGGCAGCGCGGCACGGTACTCGGCTGATTCCTTCCCATAGACATGCTCCAGCCAATAAAGGTACTCCAACCAATCGACATTGGTGATATGTTGCTTGTCGCAATAGAGTCCGGGCGCGATTTTGGTCAACCCAGACGGCGGCGTTTTCTTCTGGTAATTCTTGACGGTAAGGTGCTGTGCGGAGACACCGGTGGCGCAGAGCCATAACAACACGAAGAGGAGTTTGATTTTCATAATCTTACATTTTTGGTGAAACTAATGGTTGATTCTTCTCTTTAAAAAACGTAAGATTCGGGGTGAATCTTGGGTGGGATGAGGGATTTTTTTGTCTCGGGGGGGGGTATGGTAATCGGAAATTGCACTCTTTTGAGCAAAATCTTCCAAAAATCCAAGTGATTCTCCCGAGGCGTGTTCGCTAACGACTTCTCGCATTTTTTGCAAGTTGCATCTTTTATCGCAAAAATTGCATCTTTTCAATTGAATAATACCACTTTTATAATATTGATTCTTAATGAATTAAAAATGTTTCACGTTTGATTTGTTTGCTTTATTTTTGTAGTTTTGCAGGCAAACAATATCAAAGATGAATGAAAATATTCTACCCTACGACAACTCCATTCAGGACATCATTTACGACATCAGAGGTGTCAAGGTTAAGCAATAATATAGAAGATGACCTGCTGTTTGTTTTGCGGTTAATACAGATTAGCATTTGTTATAGTTGAAAGTATGGGCATTTCTGCTTCTGATAATGAGCTGACACACAATATTTTCCTTGTCCGCACGGCCGTGCGGACCCCAAAAGTTCCCCTTCTTTTTAAGAAGGGGTGGCCGCAGGCCGGGGTAGTAATATAAAGAATATAAATACCTTAGCAGAGAAATATAACCATTACCCACACTATTGGAAACAAGGAAGTCCCATCCGCAACCTTTATGCAAATATGGAATTATCATCCATATTAACTACCCCGCCCTCTGGGCACCCCTTCTGAGAATCAGAAGGGGAATTGTCGCTTCGTGGCACGGAAGTGCCACCGTATGATGGGAGAGGTTGTTTCCCCGGTCTTATTTGTCTTTTTGGGTCAACAGCTATATCATTACCCAAAGTTGTATTGGACTACGACTTGGCTGCAATTTACGGCGTTGAGACCCGCACTTTGAACCAAGCTGTGAAACGGAATATGGAACGTTTCCCGCAAGATTTTATGTTCAAGTTAACCGAAGAAGAATGGTTTGCTCTTGTACAGAAAATTAGTATGTCATCACAAATTGTGATAACATACCCTGAGAAGAGACCTAAGAAAGCAACTCCTTACGCCTTCACGGAACATGGGGCGGTGATGCTCGCCTCCGTGCTTCGGAGTCCGAGTGCCGTACAAATGAGCGTGATGGTGACGAGAGCGTTCATTGCCATGCGGCAGGCACTCTCGTCAATGCTGTCTTACGACCTGAAAATCGAGCAACTCTCCCGCAAGGTTGACCAGCTGAACGCGCACGTTGAGGGAATTTTGCACGACCAGAACGACATCAACCAATCGCAGTCGCAATTCAACAGCGAGCTTGCCCTGCAAATCGAGATCATCAATGATGCATTGGACCAGTTACGCGAGAAAAAGACGGAACCGGACAATCCGATAGGATTCAAGGTGCAACGACAAGAATGATTGTGCATTATTTCATCACTACAAACTTCACCTTCGCATTCCTCGCCTCCGTGCTCATGCACGATGTACTGCCCTGCAGGGGAGGGGGCGAAGTTGGGATAAATGGGAAATGCACTCTCGTGGGAAAAATCTTCCAAAAATCCAAGTGATTCACCCGAGGCTTGTTCGCTTACGACATGTCTCGTTTTTTGCAAGTTGCATCTTTTATCGCAAAAATTGCATCTTTTCAATCGAAAAATGTCACTTTTATAATATTGATTACTAGTGAATTAAAAGTATTTTGCGCTTGATTTGTCTGCTTTAATTTTGTAATTTTGCGGGCAAACAATATCAAAGATGAATGAAAATATTCTACCCTACGACAACTCCATTCAAGATATCATTTATGATATCAGAGGTGCCAAAGTTATGCTGGATTATGATTTGGCATCGATGTATGAAGTGGATGTTTCGCAACTTAAGCGACAGGTCCGCCGCAATATCGATCGTTTCCCCGAAGACTTTATGTTTGAGCTGACCGCTGAAGAGGTATCCGCTTTAAGATGCCATTTTGGCATCTTAAAGACAGGCCGAGGCCAACACAGCAAATACCCTCCATTTGCATTCACCGAAGAAGGGGTCGCCATGCTGTCGGGAGTCCTCCGCAGCAAAGTTGCCGTTCAAGTAAACATCAACATTATGCGTGCCTTTGTTGCTGTGCGTCAAGCCATTGCTGCGTTGCAATCATCAGAATTGAGGTATGAGCAACTCTCCCACAAAGTGGACCAACTGAACGCGCACGTTGAGGAGATTCTGCACGATCAGAACGATATTAACCAATTGCAGTCGCAATTCAACAGTGAGGTTGCCCTGCAAATTGAGGTAATTAACGATGCGCTGGATCAGCTACGCGAGAAAAAGACGGAACCGGACAACCTGATAGGATTTAAAGTGCAACGGCGGGAATGATTGTATATTATTGAAAAAACAATCCGTTGGTTGCATCTTATCACAAAAACGATATGTGTTGTTTTTGTACAGTTTGATTGCGTAACTTTGGCCGTAAAATTTGAAACACAAAAAAATTCCCAATTTTCAGAATTTTTACTATCTTTGCAAACTGTAAATACAATGAATGTATCATTCGAAGACGTTGAATTAGAAAAACTTATAATTACTCACCAAAGCAAAAAGTACAAGAAATACACCCGAGACAAGAAATTCTTGTGGGCATTAGACCGCGTGTTTAACGATTTACAAGGTGTTGCCAAATGCAGCGATTTGAAACAGTTGAGTTATCTGCATTACGAGCAACTCAAAAGAATAGGTTTGAGTTCGGTGAGAGTGATGAATGGCAGGGTGGAACGACTTTTGTT
>JAIKYR010000127.1 GCA_024682995.1 Bacteroidales bacterium
ATCTGCTTCCTCTTTGATATAGCCGATAATGGAAACGTTTTCAATCTGTTTGAGTTTCTCGTAGTCGGCTTGACGGATGGTGAACATCAACTCGTAGTCGTCACCGCCGTTGAGGGCGGCCACGGTGTGTACGATGTCCAAGTCTTTCAATGTGGTAAAGGTGAGTTCCGTCATGGGGAGTTTCTCTTCAAAGATGGCGCATCCGGTGTGCGAGGCCCGGCAGATCTGCATGACGGCAGCGGCGAGGCCGTCGGCCACGTTGGTCATGGCCGTGGGGATAATGTTCTCACGACGCAGGGCCTCCACGATGTCAATGCGGGGTTCCGGCTTGAGCTGGCGGCGCAGCAGATAGTCCTTGCCGGAAAAGTCGGGCTGCGTGTCCGGGTTCACCTCGAACACCTTCTTCTCCCGTTCCAGCAGCAGCAGTCCCGCGTAGGCGGCTGCAAAGTCGCCGGACACGCAGATGAGCTCGTTCTCCTTTGCACCCTGCCGGGTGACCAGGTGTGCCGGCTCGCACTCACCGATGGCCGTGATGGCAATGACCAGGTCGCGCCGCGAGGTGGCCACATCCAACCCCACCACGTCAATGTTGGCACCCTCGCAGCAGGTGGCTATTCCGTCCAGCAACTCGTTGACAGCCTTCAGGTTGAAACGGTTGGAAACGGAAATGCATACCGACAACTGCGTAGGCACGGCATTCATGCCCAGAATGTCGGACACGGCCACTGTGACGACTTTGTAGCCCAGATGCCGTAACGGCACGTAGGTAAGGTCGAAGTGGACATTCTCCATGAAGACCTTGGTGGTGGTGACGACCTGTTGTCCCGACGGGTCGATGACAGACGCATCATCGCCGATGCCGACCATTGTGGAGGCGTTGGATTTGGGAAAATATTTGGCGAATTCCGCTATGAGGTCGTATTTGCCAAGTTGGTGGCCTTCTTCGTGTAAGCTGCTGTTTTTTTCTTCCATAATGGTATTAATAAAAGAAAGTCCGATGTGGCATGTCGCTGTCAAACATCGGACTTGCAGAGTATGCTGTTTTTACAGTTTTTATACGTAATAGTGGGATGAAATGGAGGTGTTCTCGATGACGCTTTGGATGACTTCGGCCATGAGTTGCGA
The DNA here is from genome assembly GCA_024682995.1 of Bacteroidales bacterium. Taxonomy (GTDB): domain Bacteria; phylum Bacteroidota; class Bacteroidia; order Bacteroidales; family WCHB1-69; genus F23-D06. The sequence goes on from JAIKYR010000127.1 coordinate 1,126, forward strand.
TACAGAGATCTGTTTGATCTTGGCACACGGCGTGCGCAACGGAATCGTGTCGGTCACCAGCACTTCGTCCAGCACAGAGTTCTCGATATTTTGGATGGCACTGCCGGAGAAGAGTCCGTGGGCGCACATGGCGCGCACGCTGTGGGCACCCATCTCCTTGATGCGGGCAGCAGCCTTGCAGAGCGTGCCGGCCGTGTCAATAATGTCGTCCACGATGATGACATCCTTGTCTTTCACCTCACCGATGATCTGGAGAGAGGCCACTTCGTTCTGCTTCTCGCGCTGCTTGTATCCGATAGCCAGATCGCAGTTCAACGCCTTGGCGTACGTGGAGGCGCGTTTGGTGCCGCCGGTGTCGGGAGAGGCGATGCAGATGTCCGGCATGTTGAGATTGCGGATATAAGGAATGAAGACGTTAGAGGCGAACAGATGGTCCACAGGCACCTCGATGAAGCCCTGAATCTGGTCGGCGTGGAGGTCCATTGTGATGATACGGCTCACACCGGCGGCGGTCAACAGGTTGCACATCAGCTTGGCACCGATGGAGGTTCTGGGCTTGTCCTTCCGATCCTGACGGGCATAGCCGAAGTAGGGCACCACCGCGATGATGTTGCGTGCGGAGGCGCGCTTGGCCGCGTCAATGGTGATCAGCAACTCGATAATGTTGTCGGCAGGCGAGAAGGTGGGTTGGATGATGAAGACATCCTTGCCGCGGATTGTGTCGTTGAAATAGACTTGGATTTCGCCGTCCTTGAATTGCAGGATATCCACCGGGAAAAGGTCCTTTTTCAAATGCTCGGCAATGCGTTTGGCAAGCTCAGGGTTCGAACGACCCGCCACTAAAACGTAATCTTGGTTCATAACTTGTTGGAATTTGTGTATTTAAGGTTTTGAATAGACGTACTGCAAAAGTAATTACAGTTTTTCTATTATGCAAAAAAACTTGTTACCAATTATCAACAATTGCAAGACATCAGATAAGCCTTGATGAAGTCGTCGATTTCGCCGTCCAGAACGGCGTTCACATTGGAGGTCTCGCAGCCCGTGCGTAAGTCTTTCACCATCTTGTAAGGCTGCAGAACGTAACTCCGGATCTGGCTCCCCCACTCTATCTTCTTCTTGGTCTGCTCGATGTCGGCGAGCTTCTCCCGCTTGCGTTCCAGTTCTATTTGGTAAAGACGCGATTTCAACATGCGCATGGCCATCTCGCGGTTCTGTATCTGCGAGCGGGTGACCTGACACTCCACGATGATGCCCGACGGATGATGGTGCAATCGAACGGCGGTCTCTACCTTGTTGACGTTCTGACCGCCGTGGCCCGACGAGCGGTAGGTGTCCCAGCTGATGTCCGCCGGACTGACCTCGATGACGATGTCGTCGTTGATGACCGGATAGGCGAAGACGGAGGCAAACGTCGTGTGCCGGCGGTTGGCGGCGTCAAAAGGCGAAAGGCGCACCAGACGATGCACACCGATTTCACTCTTCAGATACCCGTAGGCGTAGGGCCCGTCCAATTCGATGGATACGGACTTGATGCCGACCACATCCCCGTCTTGTCTATCCAAAAGCTTGATACTGTAATTGTTGCGCTCGGCCCAACGCGTGTACATGCGCAGGAGCATTTCCGCCCAATCGCAACTCTCCGTGCCACCCGCACCCGAGTTGATGTTGATGATGACATTCAGCGAGTCCTCCTCGTCGCGCATCATATTGCGGAACTCCAGGGTTTCAACGGATTTCAGCACTTTTTGATAGGATTCGTCCAATTCCGCCTCGGTGGCATCCCCTGCCTGGAAAAATTCATTGATCACGCCCAGCTCGTCCCACTCCTCGTCCGCTTTTTCATAATCGGTAACCCAGGATTTTATGGCACTGATTTCACGCAACAATTTCTCGGCGGATTTCGGGTCGTCCCAGAATCCGTCCTGCTGCGTGATGAGTTCTTTGTCGGCTATTTCTTTTTTCTTCCCTTCGATGTCAAAGATACCTCCTTAGCTCACCGAGCCTGCTACGGAGTTCTTTAATCTGGTCGTTCGTGGTCATAAAAGGAGTGTTTTAGTTTATGATGTTCTTAATGTTCGTAATGTTTATAATGTTTTAGGGATGATGGGATGTGACCTGAAGATTTCCTTTGTCAGGAGCGCAGGGCCTGCAGGATTTCACTCACTTCAAAACCTTTGGCCAGCAGACCATGCAGAATCTTGTTGCGGTTGTCAGCGTCCGCCGGATGCTGCCGCTTCCATTTTTCGATGGCACTTTGCAAAACCTGCGCATATTCCTCTTCGTCAATGGCGCTCATCGCCTCCTGAAGCAGGGCGGAATCCGCTCCTTTTTGGTAGAGACCTTCCCGTATTTTCAGTTTTCCCCACTGATCATGGAGTTTGCTCCGTATGAACGTCTCAATGAAACGCTGTTCGTTCAGGAAGTCGTGTTCCTTCAGGCGGCGTACAATCTCGTCGCGCTGGGCGGTGGAGATGGGCGTCTCGCGGAGTTTGTTGCGAACTTCCTGCTCGCAACGCTCCTGGAAAGCGCAGTAGCGCTCCATTTTGGTCATAATATCGGAGGGTACATCCATAACAGTTTTTATATAAAGGGTTTTATTCACTGGCGGGTTCGTTCCAGAGTATGATCTCATCCATATTGGCATTGAAGAAATGATGCTCGAACAGGGAGTAGCTTTGGTTGGCCACGAGGCGGATTCTTTTCTTGTATTTCCACCGCCATTTCATTAAAATGGAGGGGAAACCATGTTTCAAATGGGCATACACGAACGGATGCACCATGATGGTGATTTTGGATTCCTGCTGTTTGTCAAACAGGAATTCCAAGGTGTTGTCCAGCTCATCTTCTATCAGGATGGGTGGTTTTATCTTGCCGGTGCCCTTGCAGGTGGGACACTGTTCCGTGGTCTCGATGATGGTGGCCTGACGCACACGCTGGCGGGTGATCTGCATGAGGCAGAACTTGTTGAGCGGCAGGATGGTATGTTTGGCCTTGTCGTTGCGCATGAAGTCGGTCATGGCCTTGTTGAGCGTCACCTTGTTGCGGGCGTCGTGGAGATCCACAAAGTCGATGGTGATGATGCCGCCCATGTCGCGCAACCGCAGCTGGCGCGCAATCTCGGCGGCGGCGATCATGTTGGTGTTCAGGGCATTCTCCTCGGGGGTCTGGCTCGATTTCACGCGGTTGCCGCTGTTGACGTCGATGACGTGCATGGCTTCGGTGTGCTCAATGATGAGATAGACGCCGTTTTTCACGGTCACCACCTTCCCGAAGGAGCTTTTGATCTGTTTCGCCACATTGAAATGCTCGAAGATGGGCTGTTTTTCCTTGTACAGCTTCAGAATATCCTCTTTTTCGGGCGAATATTGGTGCAGGAGGGCTTTCACCTCCTTGAAGGCTTCCGGGGTGTCCACATAGATGGACTGGAAGGAGTCGTTGAGCATGTCGCGCAGGATGGACGAGATGCAGTCCATCTCTTGGATGATGCGCATGGGGGCCTTGGAGGCAAAGAGATTCTCCACGGCGGTGTCCCACTTGTAGCGCAGGGAATCCAGGTCGGCGGAGAGCTCTTCCAGGCTCTTGTTTTCAGCTACTGTGCGGATGATGATGCCGAAGTTGCGCGGGCGTATCCCCTGCATCATGCTTTTGAGGCGCTTGCGTTCGGCGGAGTTGCGGATTTTCTGCGATACGGACACTTTGTCGCCAAAGGGGACGAGCACGAGATAGCGTCCGGCAAAGGAGATCTCCGTGGTGATGCGCGGCCCCTTGGTGGAGATGGGCTCCTTGGCCACTTGCACCATGATCTGCTGCCCGGAGGTGAGCACATCGCTGATCTTGCCGTTCTTGGGCACCTCTTCCAGATACTGCACACGGCTGATGCTACGCTTGCCGGTGGTGATGGCCTGGCTGACAAAGGCGTTGATGGTGCGGGCATTGATGCCCAGGTCCAGATAGTGCAGGAAAGCGTCCTTCTCACTGCCGACATCCACAAATGCGGCGTTCAGTCCCGGCATGATCTTCCGCACCCTGCCAAGGTATATGTCGCCGACCGAAAACTGCATCGAGGCCTTTTCCGAGTGGATTTCCACCAGCTTCTTGTCTTCCAGAAGGGCCACCTGCACTTCGTTGGCGTGGGAGGTCAGTATGATTTCTTTCGTAATTTCAGTTTCACTCATGGGTGTGGGGGTTATAAAACAATGAAAACTAAACAAAGCGCGTGAGCGTTTCATTTAGTTTTCATTCGAATTGAACTCATAAAAGATTATTTGTTTTTATGTCTGTTCTTTCTCAGACGTTTTTTTCTTTTATGAGTGGACATTTTATGTCTCTTTCTTTTCTTACCGCTTGGCATAATTAAAAGATTTTAAAGTTTATTATTTTGTGGATTTCTTGACGGCGTTAACGAAAGTCTTGCAAGGTTTGAAAGCGGGAATGTTGTGAGCCGGGATGGTGATCGTCTCCTTCTTGGAGATGTTACGGGCCGTTTTCTGGGCTCTTTGTTTGATGATGAAGCTGCCGAAGCCTCTCAGATATACATTCTCGCCGCCCACCATGGAGCTCTTTACGCTTGACATGAACACTTCAACGATGGTTTGAACACTGTTCTTGTCGAATCCGGTTTTGTTGGAAATTTCATTAACGATATCAGCTTTCGTCATAACTTTAATGTTTTAATTGTTAATACTAAATGTTTCTTTTTTTTGGGGGTGCAAAAATACAATTATTTTGTTCACAATCCACCATTTACGAAAAATTTTATTTGATTTTCTCGAAAACGCGGTTGGCAAGGCGACTGGCACCTATCCGGAAGTAACGTTTTGAGAGCCAATCCTTACCCAAAACGGCGGTGAGAAGGTTCACATATCGTAGCGCGTCGTCCGGATCGGAGATGCCGCCGGCTGCCTTTATGCCGACTCTCTTCCCAGTTTCCTTGTAATGCCGTTTGATGGCGTCCATCATGATGAGGAAGGCTTCGGGCGTGGCGTTGACCGCAATCTTGCCGGTGGAAGTCTTGATGAAATCGGCGCCCGCGGCAATGGCTATCTGGGAAGCCTTGTAGATGTTCTGAGGGGTCTTCAGCTCGCCGGTCTCCAGGATGACTTTGAGTGATGCGTTCGGGCAGGCCTCACGGATGGCCCGGATCTCGTCATAGACCTCCTGATAGCGGCCTTCCAGGAACTTGCCCCGCGAAATCACCATGTCGATCTCGTCGGCGCCCTCGTGCACGGCGTACCGCACCTCGGCCACCTTGATTTCAATGGGCGACTGGCCTGCGGGGAATGCGCCGGCCACGGAAGCCACACGGATGTCGGTGCCTTTCAGCTCCTCTTTGGCAATGGCCACAAAGGGAGGATACACGCATACCGCCGCCGTGCACGGCACCTGGCGCTGTGGGTTATAGAAGGCCTGCGCCTTCTTGCAGAGCGCCACCACCGCCTGACGGTTGTCGCTGCCCTCCAGGGTGGTCAGGTCTATACTACTTAATATATAACGGTATGCGGCCTGCTCGTCCATGTAGGACATCTCCTGGGTGGCAAGCCCGGCGAGCCGCTTGGCCAATTGCTCTTCGTTGTAGGGATAATCTTCTAATTGAAACATAATCAGTGTGTTTTTTGTGTGAAATTCCGGCGGCAAAGGTACACTTTTCCATAAAAATAATTGGGCCCGGCCACTCGGTTTTCCAAAATATTCTCCTGCTCGCATATTTTTTTTACTTTTGCAAGCCAATTCATCAGTATGACTGCAAACGACTCCTCATCCTCCGGCGAAATCACCTCCTCCTTCGAGAAAATCTCGGATGTGTTCACCTCCTATTCGGAAATCCCATCCGAGGGGTTCAACCGACTATACAAAGCACAACGATATTGTAAATGGTTTATAATCAAAGGGTTGAAGCCAGAGTACCAGCACAAAGAGGTCTATGTCAGCCTGCTGACCAAGGAGTTTGAGTTGGGTCTGAAGATGGATCACCCCAACATTGCGCATATCTTCAGCAAGGAGACTGACCCTGTGGCTGGGCCATGCATCGTGATGGAATATGTGGATGGCGTTACGCTAAAGGCCTTCCTGAAGCAGAATCCGCCCCGGAAGGTGCGGATGAAAATCGCAAAGGAATTGCTGTCCGCCATGTCGTACTATCATAGTATGCAGATTGTTCACCGCGATCTCAAACCCGACAACATCCTCATCACACGAAATGGCCACAATGTCAAGATCATTGATTTCGGATTGGCGGACAGCGACTGGTACGGCATCCTCAAGCAGCCGGCGGGCTCCGACAAGTACAGCGCCCCCGAGCAGAAGGCCGGCAACGTGCCGCTTGACAGCCGCGCCGACATCTACGCCTTCGGAAAGATCCTTCGGCAGCTCTTCCCGCACGCATACGGACGCATCGCCCGCAAGTGTACGCAGGAGAACCGTGAAAAACGTTACAGCAATGGGGAGGAAATCCTGCAACGGCTGCAACGACATGAGCACACCACCCCCATTATCATAGCCATCGCCTTTGTGATTGTATTAGCCATCTGCGCATGGTTCTTGTTCCGTCCCAACAACGACGGCGACAAAGAGAACCCAAACATTGAAAAACAAGAGGCCGCCGTTTCGGAAATCATGAATGATGATATAGCCGGTCCTGAAACTGCTCCTGCAAATCCTGTTTCTCAGGCAGAACCAAACCATACAGAAACTGCGATAAACGAAAACACCGCCGTCACAAGTGCCTATAATCAACTCCCGCAAGCGGTCAAAAGGAGCATTGAACAGTCGGTGGATGCTGTTTTCCGGCCGTTCTGGGATTGGGAAAAGGCAGCGACAGCCCGCGGAGTGTCATCCAAAGACAAATTGGCGGAGTATTTCCAATCCGACTTTTTCAAAAACAACTACAGGATTCGGGAGCGGCACCGGGAAGCTGTGGTGAGCGACATACTTCGCCGATATCCCCAGTGCGAACCCATCAGGGATTCGGTGACGACATTTTACAACTCCACATTTGTAAACCGGATGATTGCGGTGAACAACTTAGTGGTCGGATGGCAGAAGGCTGCGCGTTAATCGCGGAGACAGCGGACAGAGCCGCCATCGGAAGAAGGAGGATATTCCCACAAGCTAACAGTGGCGTGCGTATCGCGCAAATAAAACGCACATTGGTTAGATGACCATATGTACGCTTGGCCATACGGGATAGATCCGAAGTAATATCCAGCTGGAAGAGCAGAAAATCCAGTAGCGTTGTTTGTGCTCACGTTATAGGCTATGGCACAGGTGTTGGTTACAGATTCGTGGCACCAGATGTGCGATGCCAGCGCTTTGGCAATTTTGGTGCTGTCGCTACCACACAGATACTGGCTTTGGCTGCCCACGTAATCCTGCAATTGCGTCCATTCTGCTTGGCTTGGCACATGCCAACCTGTGGGGCAGATGCCTTGCACGCCGCTCGGGTTTGCGTTGCTGGCGGAGTCGCCATGCATCACTGCCACCCAGTTGTAGAGGTAGCCGTATGTGGGCACTGAGCTTTCGCCACCATACGATGCATAGCGATAGGCCACTGTTTCGGAGGTTGTGGTGCCTGCAGGGATTTCATTGCCATCCGTGTAGTGTGTAGTACGCAGGTTCTCCCTCATCCAACACTGATTGCCAATCTGCACGGTATGGTAGATGTTACCATCATAATCAGTCACGGTGTCAGCACCGGGACAGGTCTGGGCATCAATCAGA
>JAIKYR010000095.1 GCA_024682995.1 Bacteroidales bacterium
CTTGAAAGTCTTGAAGATATGTTTCACCAAACCCTCGAACATATTGAGAATATCCTCTTGTTCGATGAACGACATCTCGCAGTCAATCTGGGTGAATTCCGGCTGGCGGTCGGCGCGGAGGTCCTCATCGCGGAAGCAGCGCACGATCTGGAAATAGCGGTCCATTCCGGAGATCATCAGCAGCTGCTTGAGTGTCTGTGGCGACTGCGGCAGAGCGTAGAACTCGCCCGGGTTCATACGCGAGGGCACGAGAAAGTCGCGGGCCCCTTCCGGCGTGCTGTTGACCAAAAACGGAGTCTCGATTTCGAGGAAGCCATGTTCGCTCAGATATTTGCGGATTTCCAAACCCAGATAATGGCGGAAAATAAGATTTTTCTTCACCGGCGTACGGCGGATGTCCAAATAGCGGTACTTCATCCGAAGCTCGTCGCCACCGTCGGACACGTCCTCAATGGTGAACGGCGGAACGATGGATTCGTTCAGCACCTCCACATCCTGCACATCGATTTCAATATCACCGGTGGGGATGTTCTTGTTTTTGCTATATCGTTCGATGACGGTTCCGGTAATGCGGATTACCCATTCACGACCCATCTTCTCCACTTTTTCGCAAAGTTCCGGCTTCGTCTCATGATTGAAAGCCAACTGGGTAATGCCATAACGGTCGCGCAAATCGATGAATATCATGCCGCCCAGATGGCGTATCTTCTGAATCCAGCCACAAAGGGTTACTTCCTGCTGTACATTGGCGATAGTCAGCTCGCCACAAGTATGTGTTCTTAACATTGTTTTGTGATTTTTTTAGAGCGTGCAAAGATACATTTTAATTTGGTATAAAAAAACAGGCAGCCGGATTTTAATAATGAGTAATTGCCAAATAAAGATGGGACAGGTGCGCTACGATTGTTTAAAGGTGGGACTTACCGGCTACCTGCGGATAACGCACGGCGACAAAAATAGTTTTTTTCATTAGTTTCAAAATAAAATAACATCAAAAAAATATTAACATTTTATTAACCGAATCCACCTATAAAAATAGTACTTTTGCAGCCAAAATTCCAACCCATGACGCAGCAGGAAATCATACTATCGCAATTGAACGAACAGCAGCAACTTGCCGTGAAGCAGGTGGACGGGCCCATCATGGTTCTGGCAGGTGCCGGGTCGGGGAAAACGCGGGTGCTGACGTACCGCATCGCCTACATGCTGTCGTGCGGGGTGAATCCCTACCACATCCTGGCGCTGACCTTCACCAACAAGGCCGCCGCTGAGATGCGCGCCCGTATTGTCACCCTCGTGGGCGGCGAGGTGGCCAAAGCCGTCACCATGGGCACCTTCCACTCCGTATTCTACCGCATCCTCCGCATCGAAGGCGAAAAATTAGGCTATACGCACAACCTCACCGTATATGACCAGGAAGACTCCAAATCCTTGATTAAGAACATTGTAAAGGATCTGCAGCTGGACCCTAAAATCTATGCGCCCAACTACGTGCTCAACCGCATATCCTCCGCCAAGTCCAGCCTGCTCTCCGCCCAGGAATATGCCGACAACAATGAGATCACCCAAGCGGATGCTGCCGCCGGCAAACCGCTGATACACCAAATATTCGACCGTTACAACAAACGGCTTCGGAACGCCGACGCCATGGACTTCGACGACCTGCTCTACTACATGAACGTTCTGCTTCGCGATTTCCCTGAAATGCTGTACAAATACCAACAACGGTTCAGCTACATTCTGGTGGACGAGTATCAGGATACCAACTTTGCACAGTATTTGATAATCAAGAAGTTATCAGCTCTGAATCAAAATATCTGCGTAGTGGGCGACGATGCACAAAGCATCTACGGCTTCCGGGGGGCGGACATCCAGAACATCCTGAATTTCCGCCGCGACTATCCTTCCGCCACCATCTACAAGCTGGAACGCAACTACCGCTCCACGCAGAACATCGTCAATGCGGCCAACGCCGTCATCCGCAACAATAAAGACCAGATGCCGAAAGACATCTGGACGGAAAATGAAGTGGGTCCGAAAATCAACCTGATACGGGCGGCCAGCGACACCGACGAGGCTGCCACCGTGGCCAGCACCATTTTCGAAACCCGCATGAACGAGCACGCCCGACCCAGCCAATTTGCCATCCTCTATCGTACTAATATCCAATCACGTACACTGGAGGAGGCTATGGTCAAGCGGCACATCCCGTACAAGATTTACGGAGGACTTTCGTTCTACAAACGCAAGGAAATCAAGGATGTGCTGGCCTATTTCCGGCTGGTCATCAACCATTACGACGAGGAGTCGCTGCGCCGCGTCATCAACTACCCCATGCGAGGTATCGGCGATACCACCGTGTCGCGCATTGCCGCCACCGCCGACGAGAACCACGTCCGCCTATGGGATGTGGTCTGCAACCCGCAGGCTTACCCCACCGGCATCAACGGTGCCACCTGCAACCGCTTAGTGGAATTCGCTGACATGATTCGCGGCTTCTCCGCACAACTGAAAAAAGACGACGCCTACGAGCTGGGCAAACACATAGTCATCCAAACAGGCATCGCCAAACTCCTCAAGGAAAACACCGACGAAAAAGAGCGCGTGGACCATGTGGAGGAGCTGCTGGACGCCATCAAAAGTTTCACCGAAAAGGAGCCTGAGAGTAGTTTTAACGAAAACACCGGCGAACTCATCGAAGAATATTTCCCTTCTTTAGACCAATTTATGGAATCCATCGCGCTGTTAAGCGACGAAGAGGAGAACAAAACCGAAGAGGAGGACTGCGTGAAGCTGATGACCATCCACTCGGCCAAGGGGCTGGAATTCGACTACGTGTTCATCACAGGTTTGGAGGAAAACCTGTTCCCATCGTCCCTGTGCGCCAACTCACGGATGGAAATGGAGGAGGAACGCCGTCTCTTCTATGTAGCCCTCACCCGTGCGAGAAAGCAGGTGACGCTGACCTCCGCACAAACCCGCTACCGCTTCGGGTCGCTGCAGTTCTGCGAAGACAGCCGTTTTTTGGAGGAAATTCCAGACAAATACCTCAACATCACGAAAAAAGCATCCGCTGGAAAAGGAACCTTCGCCCGCTCTATAGACAATGAATGGTCCTTCCGCCGTTATGACACGCCGAAGCCACGCACCTATTCCGCATCCGGGCAACCCACCGCCAGCAAGCCGACCGTCAAGACCAAGAGCGAAGTACAAATGGACATGGTGGGAGATCCGGCCACCATCGACCAGATAAGGCCTGGCGTAAGAGTGTATCACTTCAAATTCGGCTTCGGAAACGTACAATCGGTGGAGGGCCTTGCCCCCGACACCAAAGCCGTTGTCGCTTTTGACACCGTAGGGACGAAGACGCTCCTGCTGAAATTCGCCAAGTTATTAATTCCCAAATAAAAAGAATATGCAATTCCGTACCAACATACCCGCCCCGCAATACCCGTTCCATATCGGATACGAGAACAGCATCATGCTCCTCGGATCCTGTTTTTCCGACAATATGGGCAATTATTTCGGACGGCACCGTTTCAATGTCTGCTCCAACCCTTTCGGCGTGCTGTTCAATCCCGTCTCCATCGACCGTGCCATCCGGCTGCTCATGCATCCGGAATCTTTCGATAAAGACCGCTATTTCTACAAATACCGGGATACGTGGGTCAGCTTTGCCCATCACGGGCGCTTCTCCCGCGACAATTTCCAGGTTTTCGAGCAGAATATTGACGAACATCTGCAAAAAGCTTCCGATTTCTTCCAGCATACGGATTATCTGTTTGTCACTTTCGGAACCGCCTTCTGCTACAAGTTCATTCCCCGTGATCTGATTGTCTCCAACTGCCACAAGATTCCTAACTACCAATTTGAGCGTATCCGCTTGGATATCAAAAAGATTGTTTCCCAATGGAACGAAACACTGACATTGATTCGGGAGGCGCGTCCTGACATGAAGGTCATCTTTACGGTCAGTCCTGTGCGCCACGCGGGCGACGGCATGCACGAGAACACGCTGAGCAAGGCGGTACTGCTACTGGCCGAAGAGAAGCTGGTGGACAATGAGAACATCTTCTACTTCCCCGCCTACGAGTTTCTGATGGACGACCTCCGCGACTACCGCTTTTACGCCAAAGACCTGTCGCATCCCAACGACCTGGCCATTGACTATATGGAGGAAAAAGTGGCCGAATCTTTCTTCACCCCACAAACATTGGAGCGGGTGAAGAACATCAGTCAGGAGAACCGCTACCTGAATCACCGACCTTTAAGGAAAGAATGATAATTTTGATTACCTGATTATCAATACCTTTCACATTTTTCCGTTTTTATACTATCATTTATTTATTCCATATTAAAAAAGCACTTGACAAAAGGGGAATTTTGTTGTATCTTTGCACGCCAAATTTTTTACAATGAAATTATCCGAATTTAAGTATTATCTGCCTCAGGAATTGATAGCCCTGCATCCGACCGAGGAGCGCGACGAGGCACGCTTGATGGTCTTGGACCGCAAGACAAAGACAATAGAACATCGCTTATTCAAAGACATTCTGGACTATTTTGACGAAGGTGACCTTTTCGTGATGAACAACACGCGGGTTTTCCCCGCCCTGCTGTATGGTGAAAAGGAGCAGACCCGCGCCAGCATCCGTGTCTTTCTCCTTCGGGAGTTGGATGAGGAGAGCCGCTTGTGGGATGTCCTTGTGGACCCGGCCCGCAAGATCCGCATCGGCAACAAGCTCTGCTTCTGCGAGGACGACAGTCTCGTGGCCGAGGTGATTGACAACACGACTTCCCGCGGGCGTACGCTCCGCTTCCTGTTCGACGGCGACCACGACGCTTTCAAGAAGAAACTGATGGAGATCGGCACCACCCCACTGCCCGATGATATCCAGCGGCTCCGTGAAATCGCCCCAGAAGATGAATTCGACTACCAGACGCTTTATGCCACGGAAGAGGGTGCCGTGGTGGCCCCTGCCGCCGGCTTCCACTTCAGCCGCATCCTGTTGAAACAGATGGAGCTCAAAGGCATCGAGCGTACCTATATCACCCTACACGCCGGTCTCAGCAACTTCAACGACATCGACGTGGAGGACCTCTCCAAACACAAATCCGATTCCGAGCGCATGATCATCAAAGCCTCTGTGGCTGATGAGATCAACAAAGCCAAGGACGAGGGCCACCGCATTGTGGTGGTGGGCACCACGACCATGAAGGCACTGGAATCGTCCGTATATGCCAACGGCCATGTCAAGACCACCGAAATGAACGGCAAGGTGGACACCTGGACCAACAAGTTCATCTATCCTCCCTACCATTTCATGGTGGGCAATGCCATGGTCACCAACTTCCACGCCTCCCAGAGTTCGATGCTGATGATGGTGGCCGCCTTCGGAGGCTATGAGTTCGTGATGAAGGCTTACAAGGAGGCTGTGGCGGAGAAATATCGCTTCCTTACCTACGGAGATGCAATGTTAATCATTTAAAACCAAACTGTTATGGCAAAATCATACGAAGAAGCCGGCGTATGCCTGGAAGCCGGTTACGAATCCGTACGACTGATTAAGAAACATATCGCCCGCACCAACCGTCCGGGCATGATGGGCAACATCGGCAGTTTCGGCGGCATGTTCGACCTGGCCTCCCTGAACTACAAGGAGCCGATTCTGGTGAGCGGCACCGACGGGGTGGGCACCAAGCTGAAAATCGCCTTCATGATGGACCGTCACGACACCATCGGACAGGACGCTGTGGCCATGTGCGTGAACGATGTGCTGGCCCAGGGTGCCGCACCGCTCTTCTTCCTCGACTACATCGCCGTGGGCAAGAACGACCCAGCTAAGATTGAGGCTATCGTCAAAGGCGTGGCCGACGGCTGCGTGCTTTCCAACTGCGCGCTCATCGGCGGCGAGACGGCCGAGATGCCGGACATGTACGACGAAGACGAATACGACATCGCCGGGTTCACGGTGGGTGCCGTGGAAAAAGCCAAGCTCATTGACGGCTCCAAGGTGCAGGTCGGCGACAAGCTGATCGGCCTGGCCTCCTCTGGCGTGCATTCCAACGGGTTTTCGCTGGTGCGCAAAATCGTCTTCAAAGACAACCAGCTGGACCTCAACACCCAATACGAGACGCTGCCCGACACCCTCGGCAATGTGCTGCTCACGCCTACGCGCATATACGTGCGCCCCGTGCTTGACGTGCTTGCCAAAGTGGATGTGCACGCTATCTGCCACATCACCGGCGGCGGCTTCGACGAGAATATCCCACGCGTGCTCCGCGACGGACAGGGCATCCTCATTCACGAAGGCAGCTGGGAAATGCCGCCCATCTTCCCGTTCCTCGAAAAGTACGGAAAGGTACAACACCGCGAAATGTTCAACATCTTCAATATGGGCATCGGCATGATCCTCGTGGTGCATCCGACCGATGCCAATGAGGTTTGCAAGATGTTCGAATCATTAGGGGAAAAAGCCTTCGAAATCGGGGAAGTGACGAACAAACCGGGCGTGGAAATCGTTTAAAACCACTTGTGTTATAATTAAACATATTAATAGACAGTACATTACAAATTTCCGTTCATCAAAAAGTTCATTTTGTATTTTTTTTGTATTTTTGGCGACTTTTACGAAATTTAATATTAAACAATACTAGTATGAAAAAATTTATTCTTTTGTTATCATTAGTGGCGCTGATCTTCATGGGATACGCCACGAATGTCGTGCCCGTTTCTGAAGCCATGAAGGTTTCCCGGAACTTCCTGTCGGAGCGTATGGGTTCCATGGAAGCTCAGAATCTTGAGCTCACGCTGACCTACACGCAGTATGATGAGGAAGGTAATCCTCTTTTCTATCGTTTCCAAGTGGGAGAAAAGGGATTCATCATTGTTTCCGCCACCGAACTGGCATCTCCTGTGCTAGGCTATTCTCTGGAAAGCAACTACCAGACCGGTACGGGTGCGGATTTCTATGCCGAAAAATTCACGGATCAAATTTCCTATCTGATTAAGAATCCGGAAGCTTCTGTTGCGAAAAAAGCGGATTGGGACCATTACAAATCCTTTTCCCTCAACACCAAGTCGGTAAAAAAGAGTCCTTATGTGGAACCGTTGATCACCACCGAATGGGACCAATTCCCGTATTACAACCAATATTGTCCCGCCACTCCGCTTGCCCAATATTCGGAAGGCTATGCCAACAACGACTGCCGTTCTATGGTCGGTTGTGTGGCCGTTACAATGGGTAACATCATGAACTACTATCGCTATCCCACCCAAGGCTATGGCCGCCACATGTACATTCCGAGAGAAATGAGCGATGACGGAGAGCTTCTCTACACATTCCCTCTGCAGGATGTGAACTTTGGCGCGAGCCATTATAACTTCGATGCCATGCCTAAAAGAATTGATCCGTATGGAAAAGTCTATCACGGTGAATTGGCCAAGCTTCTCTACCATTGCGGTGTCTCCGTAGATATGAAATACGGTTCCGTAAGCGGTTCCGGCGGTTCCGGTTCCCAAACCGAAAAAGCTCTGGAATCCATGCAGAATTATTTCTCCTATTCTCAGGCAGCCCAATATAAGCGTATTACCGATGTGGTGACCTCTACCGCCACTGCACACAATTGGATTGACATGGCCAAAGAGGAGTTGGATGCTCATCGTCCTATCTTCTTCGCCGGAACCTGTCATGATACCGTCACGGGTGGTCACGCCTGGATTGTGGATGGTTACACAACTTTCTACGACACCACCTACACCACCACTGACTACACCCATGATTCGACGATTGTCGTACCTCAGACCGTCACCCTTTATGACACGCTGACCCACACGGAGACAATCATCACCTACGACACCATCTCCCATCTTGACAGCTTGAACAACATTGTGATTGACTCCATCAACACGATCACGACGCCCGTCACCATCATTGACACCATTGTCGGACACGACTCAATCGTTTACGTGAACCAAACCATTTCCGTTCTGGATTCGTCTATCACCACCCAGAATATTCACGATGCCACCTATTTCCACACCAACTGGGGTTGGGGTGGCAGCGGCAACGGATATTTCCTGCTCACTAACCAGGTGTCCGCCTCATACGGAAACTTCAATTTGAAAGATTCCGAGCAGATGCTCATCAAACTGTGTCCGGGTGATTCCGCCGCTGTGGCCAAGCCGGCCATCAGCAACAGCCGTGTAACCTCTTCTGCGGGTACCATTAGTGATGGTGCCGGACACGTGAAGTATGCCAAAAACTCACACCGCACTTGGATGGTTGCATGCCCGGATGCCGATACCTACACGTTCACCTTCTCCAAGATCAAACTCAAAGAGGGTGACGAAGTTATTGTTTACAACGGCTCCACCGAAACCAGTGGTATCAAGAAAAGAGTTTCCGGCAACTATCGCATGTCGGCCTGCAGCGATTACTCTTCCCATGGCGATGCCATCCACGGCGACTTCCCCGGCGAAAACCTGCCCTCCTCCTTCAATGTCAAGAGCGACAGCGTGCTGGTGGTGTTCACCTCCACCGAGAATTCCGAAACCGACTACGGCTTTGTTCTCAACTACAATGTGAGTGCTTTCAAAAACTCATTCTCCACCTGTAGCGAAGCGGATGTCTTCACGAGCAACTGGCATGATGTTATGACGGACAAGGCTGGCAACGAAGTGGGCAACAACAATTCCTACAGCCCCAACACCATCTGCACATGGGTTCTCCGCGTGCCCTACTCTGCCGGTTATACGTTCGCCTTTGAAAAGTTCGATCTGGCTGCCGGAGACTTTGTGGACATCTATGATTATACGGATGCAAACAATCCGGCCTTCATTGCCCGTTACGACATTTACAACATGCCTACACTGAATACCGCTTTCAATGTGGACAAGTCCAAACTGCTTGTCAAGTTTGTGTCTGACACTTGGGAGCAGGGCACTGGCTTCGAACTCGGCTACTGGCAGATTTACGGTGTGAACGACCGCAATTCTTTCGAAGATGTGAACCTCTACCCGAATCCGGCTTCCGAAAAGCTGAATGTTGCCATCACCACCAATGAGGCTCAGACCATCCACGCTAAAGTGGTGGATGTGACGGGCAAAGTGGTTTTCTCCGACCGTTTCAACCACAACGGCAACGAACAGCTGTTCTCCATTCCTGTCAACAACATGTCGAAAGGCGTGTACTTCCTGAATCTGGAAAGCGAGAAGGGTAATGCCGTGTACAAATTCATTGTACGCTAACATTTTATAACACCATTTATATATAAAATAGGGGGATGCGAAACATCCTCCTATTTTTTTACCGGATAAGATGCTGTCATTTCAAAAAAAATGTATCTTTGCAGCCTCAAATCCTGCTGCGTTCTTCTAACGGTTAGGAATCAAGATTCTCAATCTTGCAATACGAGTTCGATTCTCGTACGCAGTACTTAAAACAACGTTGTTGATA
>JAIKYR010000098.1 GCA_024682995.1 Bacteroidales bacterium
CACTTTAAAAAATTATGGCAACAAGAATCAGATTACAAAGAAGAGGTAAAAAGAACCAACCTTTCTACCACCTTGTAATTGCGGATGGTCGTGCACCACGTGACGGACGTTTTATCGAAGATCTTGGTACTTACAATCCCCTGACCAATCCGGCAACGCTTAACATCAATTTTGACCGCGCCCTCTATTGGTTGGAGACCGGTGCCACGCCTACGGATACGGCCCGTGCGATTCTCAAACGTGAAGGCGTTTATTTGATGAAGCACCTCAGAGGCGGTATCGCCAAGGGTGCTCTCTCCGAAGCTCAGGCCCGGCAGAAGTTCGAGGCTTGGAAGAAGGAGAAAGACAGCAAGTTGAACAATGTGGCTATTGAAGAGCGCGACAAGAAACGCGCCATCGTCAAGGAGCGTCTGGCTGCCGAGACCAAGGTCAAGGAAGCCATGGCTGCCAAGATAGCCGCCCACAACGCCGAACTGGCCGCTGCTGCCGCCAAGGCCGCTCAGGAAGCCGCCGAAGCCGCTGCCGCAGAGGCTGCCGCAAACGCTGAAGCTGAAGCCCAGACTGAAGAGGCTCCGGCCGCTGAAGAAGCCGCTCCCGCTGAAGCATAATGAAAGACGAATTCTTCTATTTAGGCACACTGACCAAACCTTTCGGACTGAAAGGCGGTTTGTGTGCCTTTTTTGATACCGACAACCCTGAAAACTACCGAAACCTCCCCGCCGTGTTCCTCGACATCGACGGCGAGAAAATCCCCTACACCATCGAAAGCATCATCTGCCGCGGCAACAACCAGTTCATCCTCCAGTTCGAGGGCGTTGGCCCCGATGAGGCCCGCGAGCTGGTCGGGGTGGAACTATACCTGCCCCTCAGCGACCTCCCCAAGCTGCCCGACAACCGCTTCTATTTCCATGAAGTCATCGGCTTCACCGTGACGGATGCCGCAAAAGGTGACATTGGCAAGTGCCGCGAGTTTCTGGAAGTCAGCAACAACCCCATCATGGTGGTGGACCACGACGGCACCGACATCCTCATCCCCGCCAACCACCAGTTCATCGCGCGCGTGGACCGCGACAACAAGACGCTGCACATCAACGCCCCGGAAGGGCTTATTGACGTGTATCTGTCGTAGGGGCAAGAGATCCCGTATTAAGTCCATGTATCTGTCGCTATAATTCGTTCCAGAAATCAGTTTTGGCGAAATATAGAAGTTGCTTCCATAATGACAAGCATACACCACTGCTAATTAAACTCGTGGCACATTGGTGCCACGCAGGATTAATTCCCCTTCTATTTTAGAAGTCCCGAATCGGCCATACCTATAATGAATAGAAAATAACAACCACCGCAGACAATCTGAAACAAAGATTTATGAAACAGCGAGTTAAAATATGTTATATAGAAGGAGTGGCCGTAGGCCAAGGTAGTAATATGATGTGTTATTCCTTATGGATTCTCTTTATGTCTTAAATTAAGGTATTCTTATGATTCATTATTCCAGAGATATTACGCTTATTCAGCTATAGAGGATTTCTTCACTTTAGACATAGGTGATGGACTAAAACTCACAGAAGCAGCAAATCCGAAACTACTAAAAATATATAATAGCCAAACAGACGAAAGAGGATTGCACTACATCACAAAAGAGCAGCATGACAATGCAATAAATCAGAGGCTAAGCATTGACTATGACAATTCAAAAACGGCATACAATCGAATAATAAAGGAAACATTTGGGGAATATAATGCATGGGACAAATTAAATGCCAAAGAAAAGGCCTACCTGATGGATTTTGAATATAATGTCAAAGGGGGTGTCGCCACATTCCCGAATCTGATGAAAGCTATGTTCAAGAAGGATGTTGAAGCAATAAAGAATGAAAGTCTGTGTTATGAGATTAAAAGAGACAAAAATGGAAATGTCATTTCAAAAGAACCTCTTGGAAGAAACAAGGAAATGCTTAAAAGAGCTGAAGAATTGTATTCTGATTAGTTTTTGCTGTCTGGTTTCCGGTAGAGGATGCCATCTTGAAAAAACACTGGCTTGTTGAAGCGGAAGAATGATTTCCAAATGATTCGACATTCTCCCCTTTGATTATTGAACTTTTTTCCCTATATTTGCAGCCGTGTTTGACACGGCTTTTTTAGTCTATAACCAATAATTTGTTTTATGAAAAAAATACTTGCCATCAACCCCGGTTCAACATCCACGAAGATAGCCATTTTCGAGGGTAACGAACAGAAATTCGTCAAGAACATCAAACATTCCACGGAAGAGCTCTCCGGCTACGCCACCATTGCCGACCAATACGAGTTCCGCCGGGATGTCATCATCTCGGTGCTGGAAGCCGAAAACATAGACCTGCACTCCATCGACTTAGTCATGGGTCGTGGCGGTTTGATCAAGCCCTTGAAATCCGGCGTTTACCGCATCAACGAGCTCATGAAAGAGCATCTCATGATGGGCTATAACGGCCAGCACGCCTGCAACTTGGGCGGTCTGATTGCCGACAGCATCGCGAAATTCATCGGTCTGAAGGAAGCCTACATCGCCGATCCTGTGATTGTGGACGAGATGGAAGAGGTGGCCCGCATCACCGGCCATCCCGACTTCGAGCGCAAGTCCATCTTCCATGCTTTGAACCAGAAGGCCATCGCGCGTATGTACGCCAAGGATACTGGAAAGAAATACGAGGAGTTGAATCTCATTGTCTGCCACATGGGCGGCGGCGTGAGCGTGGGTGCCCATCGTCAGGGCCGCGTCATTGACGTAAACCAAGCACTGGACGGCGAAGGCCCGTTCTCTCCGGAACGCTCCGGCAGCCTGCCGATGAACCAGTTCTTAAAAGCTTGTTTCAGCGGCAAATACACCCAGGAGGACATGCAGAAAATATTAGTGGGCAAAGGTGGATATGTCGGTTATTTTGGCAGCAACGATGCCTTGGCGGTTGAGAAGGCGGCCATCGCCGGCGACCCGAAAGCTGAGTTGTTAGAGGAGGCCTTCGCCTACCAAGTGGCTAAGCAGATCGGCGAAAACGCCGTGGTGCTCAAGGGCAAGATCGACGCCATCATCCTCACTGGCGGCATCGCCTATGGCAAGCCCGTCATTGCCCGCATCAAACGCTACATCGACTGGATTGCCCCGGTGGCCGTATATCCTGGCGAGGACGAAATGGCCGCTATGGCCCTCAACGCCAACATGATCCTGAACGGCGAAGTGGAAGTGCAAGACTACGTCTAATGAGAATCGCGCTCTACAGCCGACAAAACGGTGCGGGGGAGCAGGCTTTCATCCGCACGGTCATCGAACATCTGCAATCGCAGCAATTCGACTTAATCATTCATGGCAACTGCCCGAGGGTGGGCGGTTGCCATGCTCTTTTTAACAATCATGAAGAACTTTCCCACCATCTGCCCATCGACTTCATGGTCTCCATTGGGGGCGACGGCTCCTTCATCGACGCGGCCAATTTGGTGGGGAATTTGAACATCCCGTTGGTAGGTATCAACACTGGACGTATCGGCTTTCTCTCAGGCATTAAAAAAGACAATTTTAAGGAGTGTTTCCAGATGCTGAAAGAGTCCCGCTACTCGCTCGAACAGAGGTCGTTGCTGCATGTGGACAGCAGCGAGCCGATGGCCTTGTCGGGTACGTTTGCCGTGAACGACATCACCATCCGGGCTACCGACACGGACTCCATTAGTGCCATCACCGTATGGGCTGATGGCCAGAAAGTCAACACCTACTGGGCCGACGGGCTGATTATTTCCACCCCCACGGGCTCCACTGCCTACTCGATGAGTTGTGGCGGCCCCATCCTGCATCCGCAGTCGCAGGTCAATGTGCTGACTCCCATTGCTCCACACTCGTTGAGTGTGCGTCCGCTGGTCATTCCCTCCAACACGACGCTCACCATCGAGGTGGAAAGCCGCAACGGGCGTTTCACCCTCTGCACCGACACCCGTAAGGTTATTGTTGATAACCGGACCCGCCTGAGTATCCGGCAGGAGGATTTCCAGATCCAAACAGTGCTTTTCCATAACAATAACTTTTACAACATTATACGGGAAAAATTATTGTGGGGATTGGACAAACGCAACGCATAACATTTTTTCACATTATCAACACTTTTTTGTTTATTTTTTATGCGGACAGGCTTTTCAGTCTCGCCGCTAAATGCTATTTTTGTAGCTATTATACAGTATTATAGCAGCCAAATGAGATACGTTAAAGCAATTACCCGTATTATATTGATTATCAGCGTATTGATAATTATCATTTGGGCTATTGTATCTGTACCGAAACACCAATGTGAGAGCATGACCATGGCCCCGCATACACAGAATGAGAGTCTGGTGCTCGGTCAGGCGGAGGTGGAGCGGATGTTGTCGGCGGACAGCATCGCCATCCTCGGGATGCCCATGAAGGACATCGATGTGGCGGCCATCACCCGCCTGCTGTCAGCGAATCCGTATGTGGAGAAGGTGAACTTCATCCACTTCTCGGGTAGCCGTCTGGTAGTTGACTACACGCTGAAGCACATCATCCTGCACGCCTTCAGCCAGGACGGCGACCAGTATTTCGTGGACGACAGCGGCTGTCTGCTGCCCTACACCGCCAAGATGCAGGACGATCTGCCCGTCGCTAACGGCCACATCCTCCAGCATTACAAACAGGGGGACACTGCCCGCGGCCGGCTTGCCGAGATGGTCAACATCGTCAATGCCATCCAAAGGGATGAGTTCTGCCAGGCGCAGTTCCGGCAGCTCTACCTCAACGAACAAAACCAGATAGAACTGGTGCCGGCTGTTGGAAGCCATGTGGTGCTTTTCGGAAATGACCAGAATATAGAGGAGAAGCTGGAAAATCTCAAACTTCTCTATCAAGAGGGGCTGACGCGGAAGGGATTTGACACGTATGCGCAGCTGGATGTGCGTTTTAAGAACAGGATAATAGCAAAACGAAAATAAATTCAACTGTTTATGGAGAACGTTTACAACAATGACAACATGATCGTCGGACTGGACATCGGCACCACCAAGATCGCCACCGTTATCGGCTATCGGAACGAGAATGGGCAGATAGACATTATCGGCTATGGGAAAAGCGAGTCCACCGGTGTGGAGTTCGGCGAAATCCGCAACATCAACAAGACTGTCACAGGCATAACGCTCTCCACCAGCATGGCCAGCCAGCGCTCCAACCAGGAGATCAAAAGCGTGTATGTGGGCATTGCCGGCCATCATATCAAGACCAGCCGGTACAACCACCATCTCTTCCGTCAGGGAAAGAAGACCCCCATCACCAGCGAGGAGATTGAGAACCTGAAGAACGAGGTTTTCCGTGCCACGGTACCTCCCGGCGAGGAGATTATCGACGTTATCCCGCAAAAATATCTCATTGACAAGGAACGTGTTACCTTCGAGCCCGTAGGCGAGCTCGGCAACGAGGTCATCGGAACTTACCAGCTCATTACGGGCAAGATTTCTGAAATCGACCGCATCAAGATGTGCGGCACCGAGTCGGGAATACATTTGAACGATATCATCTTGGAGCCCATCGCCTCTGGCATGGCCTGCCTTACCGAGGAGGAAAAACGCCATGGTGTGGCATTAGTCGATATCGGCGGTGGCACCTCCGACCTCATCATTTTCGTGGACGGCAACCCGGTGTACACCAAGGTCATCGCCATGGGCGGCAACGTCATTACGCGTGACATCGCGCAGGTGTGCAAGATTTCCGAGGATGTGGCCGAGAAGCTGAAAATCTCCTACGGCACCTGCATTGTGGAGAAGAGTCATTCCAACAACCTCATCACCATCCCCAAGCCGCACGGACAGGAGCCTATCCAGATCAACGAGAACTATCTGGCGCAGATCATCAACAGCCGCGTGCAAGGTGAGATTCTTAGTGCCATCCAGAAGGAGATTGACAATTCAGGATACAAGGATCGTCTTTTCGCTGGCCTTGTCCTGACAGGTGGCGGCTCCAATCTCCGCCACATCAAGGAACTGTGCCAATACATGCTCCAGATGCCTACCCGCATCGGCATCCCTGACAACGGGTTTGCACACTCCATCCCCACGGAACTGAAGCAGCCGGCCTTCTCCACGGCCCTCGGCCTGCTCAAATACGGCATCGAGACTGAGGAGAACCTGCATCTGACCACTTCGGAACGCGGAACCACCCCTATCGTTAACAATGATTCGGGTTCAGATCAGAAAGCCGACAGTCCCTCACGGTGGGGCCTCTTCAAAAAAGTACATGACTATCTGAAGGAGATGTTAGAAAACGTTTCCTAACCCCATATCATCCAAACCAAACCGAATCATTAACCTTTTTTAAGATAATTAAGAACAAAAACAGATATGACAGACAGAATTGACATTACAGCGGATTATGGCGCAAGAGAGAACTCCTCCATCATCAAAGTTATCGGTGTCGGCGGTGGCGGCAGCAATGCGGTCAAGCACATGTACAGCGAAGGCATCGTGGGGGTGGACTTTCTGGTATGCAACACCGACCAGGGGCATTTGAGCAAGAGCCCCGTTCCCGAGAAGCTTTTGTTGGGCACCGGCCTCGGAGCCGGCGCGAAACCCGAAATCGCCCGCCAATATGCTTTGGACAGCAAGGAGAAGATCATGGACTTCATCGGTCGGGAGACCAAGATGCTGTTCATCACTGCCGGCATGGGCAAGGGTACCGGTACGGGAGCCTCCCCTGTGATTGCAGAAATCGCCCATGAGATGGGTATCCTCACCATCGGTGTGGTTACCGAACCCTTCAAGTTTGAAGGATCCGCCCGCATCAAACAAGCTGAAAAGGGAATCGCAGAATTAGACAAATATGTTGACTCACTGATTGTGGTCAAAAACCAGAATATCCTCAAATTCTATCAGGAGGACACTTTAAGCAAAGCCTACAGCTATGCCGATGACGTGCTGAAGAACGCTGTCAAGTGCATCGCCGAGCTTATCACCGTCAACTACGAGCAGAATGTGGACTTCCACGACATCGAGACCATCATGAAGGAGAGCGGCAAGGCCATGTTGGGTCTGGCCGTGGCCAGCGGTGCCGACCGTGTGGAGCGTGTGGTGGACGACGCCCTCCGCTGCCCGCTGTTGGACAACCCCGTCATCGCCGATGCCCAGAACTTCCTCTTCTTCATCAGCTACGGTCCCGACAATGAGCTTAAGGTTTCCGAATTGGAAGCTCTTACCGAGAAGTTCGAAACGGTCAAGAGTCCCGAAGCCGAAGTTATCTGGGGTCGTGGGGTGGACGAGAGCCTTGGCGACGCCCTCAAGCTGTCGGTCATCGTGACCAACTTCAACTCCCAGGCCCGCGAGATTCTGGAAAAGGAACTCACCACGGTCGTTACCGACAACAAAGATCAGAATGAAATTTTCAAGACCGACATCCAGATGGGCACGAAAGTGGAGGAAAACAACACGCCCGTTGCACCCAAAGAGGATGATTATAAGACCTTAATCACGCCTCGTGAGGAGGCCAACGTACAGCAGACTCCGAATGTATCCATTTTCGACTATCAGGAGACGGCTGTTACCATGGAGCCGCAGGTACAACCCGCACCACAACCCTTCTTCACTCCGGGAAGTGGTCCCCAGCGCATCGAAGAATCTGTTGATCCTTTATTTCATGACGAGGAGGATTTCCAATACAAGATAGAGACCCCTGCCATCCTGCGCCAGACGCAGCAGCGCATGAGCACGATGCATACCACCGCTACGCCCACCACGCCCACTATGGAATACACGCCCATGTACGAGGTGGCCAACGACCTCAGCGAGTTTTTCAGCGACTTGGCGGACTAATTTGCCGCGATACAATCGCAACACATAAAAAAGAGGGCTTTTGAGGCCCTCTTTTGCGTTTTAAGGGATATAAAATAAGGCTGCCCCATTCAGAATGAAGCAGCCTAATATATTTTTAGCAAAGAATAACTACCCGTTCACAACCCTGTTGACGGTAATCGGATAATATTGGTGTTCTAACTGATGTATTTTGGTCTCGATTTCCTCCAGTGTTTCGTTGCCATCGGCATGGAAAGCGAACTGGTCGATGATACGGCCAGTGTCCACTCCTTCATCCACAAAGTGGATGGTGATGCCGAACACTTTTACGCCATGGTTATACGCATCCGCAATGCCGTGTGCGCCCGGAAACGAGGGCAGCAGGGCCGGATGGAGGTTGATGATGCGCATCGGGAAGTTCTCCAAGAGCACCTTGCCGATATAGCGCATGTAGCCGGCCAAGACGATGTATTCAACCCCCCGTTGGCGAAGTTTCTGCAGGATGGCCGTCTCGTATGCCTCCTTGCCGTTGTAATCCTTCGAGGAGAAGGCGAACACGTCAATACCATAGTTAATAGCTCTTTGCTCGGCCATACAGCCTGGCTTGTCGGTAACTAAAAGGGCAATGCGGGCATCCAGCGTATGCTGCTGCACCGCCTCAATCAAGGCTTGGAAGTTGGAGCCGAAGCCCGATGCGAATACTGCGATTGTATGCATTATTTCTTTTCTTTATCACAGGGCTTGTCACCCTCTTGGGAACATTTATCCTCGTCCTTGCACTCACCTTTGCTTTCGGGACGAGACGGATATATCAGTTCGAAAGCGGCTCTTCTTTCATCCAAGGAGAGATTGTCCCAATTCGCCATAGCCTCTTCGAATTTGGCTTTGCGGGCTTCTCTTTCCTCTTGGGCGGCTTTCTGCTTGTCGTAGGCTGCCTTGCTCTTGTTCAGCAGTTCGGCCTTGCGTTCATCTGTCAGATTCTCCCAACTAACCCAATCCTCGCGATCCTGCATGCGCTGTTTCTGTTTTTCAGACATCTCTTGCTGTTCTGGGGTTTGGAGGGGTTCCTCTTTCGCTTTCTTGTTGCAAGATGCGAATACCAGGCAACAAGTCGCCATCAGAATCATTAACTTTTTCATTTTTAAAGAGTTTTATTTCAAAATAATAGAGGCGCAAAAATAGCAAAAAAACAAAAAAGTATCGTATCCAAAGTGTGATTTGTTTATCTTTGCCGCCTTAATTGAAAATTATGGCAACAACGAACTCTCAGAGAGGTTTTACCTCCAACCTTGGTGCGATTTTGGCGGCGGCCGGCGGAGCTGTTGGTTTAGGCAACATCTGGCGTTTCCCCTATATGTTAGGGCAGAACGGCGGCGGCGCGTTCCTGTTAGTGTACGTGTTTTTCGTCATGCTGATCGGTGTCCCGCTGATGATGACGGAGTTCATCATCGGGCGTCGTTCGCAGAGCAATGTGGTGGGTGCCTACCGCAAGTTGAGCAACGGCAGCAAAGGTTGGATGATGCTGGGTGTTTTCGGCATTGTGGCCGCCTTCCTTATCTACGCATTTTACAGCGTGGTGGCCGGCTGGACGCTCAACTACATTGTGCTCTCCTGCAGCGGCGGCCTTGCCGGCAAAGACCCGACAGCCATCACAACCCTGTTCTCCGACTTCACGCAAGGCTCTTTCTGGCCGTTGTTGTATCAGCTGTTGTTTCTGTCGCTAACCGCCACCGTCATCACCATGGGAGTGCAAAAAGGCATTGAAAAGGTAAGCAAAGTGCTGATGCCTATACTCTTCCTGCTTCTTCTTCTCATGTGCGTGCGCTCGGTCACCCTCGACGGAGCGGCGGAAGGCCTTCGTTTTCTGTTCAAACCCGATTTCAGTAAACTCAATGGCACCTGCATACTTTCCGCTCTGGGGCAGTCGTTCTTTTCTCTCAGCATCGGCATGGGCGCCATGGTGACCTACGGCTCCTACATCCGCAAGCAGGACAAGCTCTTCCCCACCAGTCTTTGGATTGCCGGCTGTGATTCTCTGGTGGCCATCTTAGCGGGCATTGTCATCTTTCCGGCGGTGTTTGCCTTCGGGATGAACCCGGCCAGCGGTCCGGAGCTCGTGTATATTGTGCTGCCCAATGTGTTCAACAGTATGCCGGCGGGTACGCTCTTTGCCATCATTTTCTTCGTATTACTGGGCATTGCCGCTCTTACCTCCACCATTTCCCTATTGGAAATCTTAGTGGCCTTCGGCGTGGAGGAACTCCATTGGAAACGGCGCACAGCCTCCTTTGTCAGCACGCTGCTGGTCTTCGTCATCGGCATATTCTGCACCCTTTCATTCGGCATCCTGAAAGATTTCCACATCTTCAGCCGCACCATCTTCGACCTCTTCGACCTCATCACCGCCTCTTACCTGATGCCCATCGGGGCACTGATGATGACCATTTTCTTGGGCTGGTTCTTCCCGAAGGCGGAAGTGCGCGACGAGCTTTCCAACGGCGGAGCCATCAAGGCCAAGGCATTCGAGCTGTACTATTTCGTGCTGCGCTACTTGGCCCCGTTGGCCCTCATTATCATCATCATTTCCGGTATTATAGGGTAAGTAGAGACGCGATTCATCGCGTCTCAAAAACAAGAAAGGAGATTCCGCCGTCTTTCGTTTAGAGTTGAGAGTTTAGAGTTGAGAGAAAAAGCCAACGGCCAATAGCTAACGGCCAACTTCCCAATCCCCAACCCCCTAAGCCCTCATATCAACAATCACCCCCCCCCCAAAAAAAAACGCCGTTAGGCGTTGCATATCTGTAGGAATAGGTCCGCCGCACACGATATCGCGGCGCGGCAGGTGTGTGCCACGAAGAAAAGGTGTGCCCGCCGCGAAAGGCATACATGTGCGAAAAGGCCAGAGAATTTTTCCGGACCGTTTTTTCATTTGTTAGACAAAAAAGTGAAATTTCCATCTTTTTGGGGTGAAAATCCGATATATGGGGTGAATGCAGAAAAAATTTGACGAAAGTGATGGTACCCTCACTTTTTTCCAGTCCTATTTTCGAAAAGAAATGTATATCTTTGTCGCACGAAAAACAAAAAAAACAACTACTATAAAATTCAATGTCATGTTTAAAAAACTTACGTTTGTCCTTTTTTTAGTTTGTTTTGTTTTTACGATAACAAAAGCACAAGTGAACTATTGGTCTCTTTCAGGCAATGGGGATGCCACATCCGCTTCTTTCATTGGGACCACCAATGCTTATCCTTTCATAATCAAGACCAACAATATCTCAAGGGTCTATATCCCCTCAAACAATAATTATTTGGGTATCGGAACAGATTCTCCAGTTTCCACTCTTCATTTGCATGATCAAAGTTACAAACCACACTACAATTGCGTCCGAATGACCAACAACATAACGGGATCGTCTCTAACAGATGGGTTTATATTGCTGCTTGATACTCGGGAGGCAAGCATTCAGCAATTAGAGAAAGCCAATTTGAGAATTTTGAATAATGGGAGTGGTATGGTTATCGACACTAACGGCTATGTGGGGTTCAACACTTTAAAACCCAAGCAGAAGATTCATGTTGTGGATCACAACATCCTGATTTCACATACTTCTGCCAAAGCACCGGGTTCCGCCAATGGGTCCCTCCTTTTCGGTTCTGAAGTCAACAGCGCATACCCTTACGGGGCGTGGGGGATTGAATACATGAACAATGATGCGGACGGCTATGGCTTGAATTTCTGGAAGACCTGGGACAGCCAAAATATTGGGTTTAACTATGGCTTGTTCCTGTCAGATAGCGGCAATGTCGGTATCGGGACAAACAGGCCTCTAGCGAAGCTGACAGTCAACGGCAACATCTGCGCCAAGGAAGTGCGTGTGTCGCTTGAAGGCAGCCCCTGCTGGCCCGATTACGTCTTTGAAAAGACTTATCCTCTGATGAAATTACAGGATTTGAGCCAGTTCGTGAAAACCAATGGGCATCTGCCCGGGGTGCCGGCCGCCACGGAAGTGGAACAAAATGGTGTGGACCTTGGCGACATGAATATGCTGTTGCTGAAAAAGATTGAGGAGATGACCCTGTACATTCTTGACTTGGAGGAGAGAGTACGCCAATTGGAAGAAATGGAGGTGGCGCGATGAAAAAAGCGTCCTTTTTGTTGGTTTTGGCATTGTTGTCGCTTACTCTTTCCGCCCAAGACAAAGTAGGCGACACAACCGCTGTTTCCCCTTCCCACCTGGAGCGTTACTACGGCCGCCTTTATAATGGCGACAATGGAATGAAGATGGACAGGACATCTTTGCAAAACACCCTTTCCTCCGAAGACTTCACCCTGTATCGGAAAGCCCGCCGCGAACTCATTGCCGCCATCCCGCTGTGGACGTTGAGTGGAGTTTTCTTGACACTTGCAACAAACTGGTATTGTGCAATGATTGATCTCACTTATTTTCATGTACCATATCCCGATGCCGGAGGATCTTTAGTTTATTTTATTTTGGGCTGTTCAGCATTAGGTATGTCACTGATAACTTTCATACCCGCCATCATTCTCACATTGGACAGTTACAAGAAGTTGGACCATGTTGCTTCTTCCTATAATCAAAAATCCTATCCTGTTTCCCTGTCGTTCGGGCCGACACGCCACGGGGTGGGAATAACCTTGAATTTCTGAAACGATGAAAAAAAGTATTTTGTTCATAATACTGATAACCGCATCTACATGGTTCTTGTCAGCCCAAGACACGTTGGGTAAAACACATGAGGCTTCGCCTGTTCAATTGGAGCGTGTTCGCGGCCGATTGTGTGATAGGGAAACGGGTATGAAATTAGACAATACATCTTTATGTCAAATTCTTTCCCAAGATGACTATGCCCTTTATCAGAAGGCCCGCCGAAAGTACATTGCTGCCATACCTTTCTGGGCGTTAAGCGGAATTTGTTTGGGAGCGGCCACCTATTGGGGGTATGAAGCGATATCTTACCATGTATATTTCAAACACACGACGTTCCCGTATGACGAATACGAGTTTTATCCTGTAGATGATATTTTCTGTGGATGCTTTTGTGGATTTGCCGTACTCGTCTCAATAGTGTTTTTTACACCTGCTATCACACTGACACTCGACAGTTTCAAGAAGATTGACCGCGTTGCTTCTTCCTACAATCAAAAAACGAACCCAGTTTCCCTGTCCTTCGGACCGACACGCCATGGGGTGGGGATAACCCTGAATTTTTAGACAATGAAAACGAATATTTCAATCCTGTTCATCCTTCTATTTGGATGTATATGCGGTATGGCACAATCGGAGAACCAACCCCCAAAGAAGCATATAGAATACTATCATGCCATAGATGTAGGTGCCGGTTTTGGAATTCGTCTTTATAAAAATAATAATTCATGCACTCGGGGTGTGTCTGTCCGGGAAACTCATGGTATTCTTATCAGACAACATCTGGTTGTGGGACTGGATTTGGAGTTTAAATACGACAACATTTCCTTCAGACAGTACCAGCATGAAGCTGGATTCCATGCGCTTGGTTTTTCAACCGGCTTGAATTTGCGCTATCTTGTGCTAAAAAAATTCAAATGGTCCCCGTTGCTGATGCTTAATTGGAATGTAGGCATGTACACACAGGGCAAAAAAGACCAGAATCCAGTACGCTGGGAGGAGGTAAGAGGTGTTTATTACAACATCTCCTTCTTTTCGGGGTGCAATTATAGATTTAAAGATGGGAAAAGTGTGTATGCTCTTCTAGGCTGTGACATTAGCTACCCTGGTCCCGCAATGCGAATCGGAATCCGTTTTTAAATCAATACAATTCGAATTGAACGACAATAAACGTCACAATAAAAGAAACTTACATTTCTGAAACGATGAAAAAAAGTATTTTGTTCATATTACTGATAACCGCATCTACATGGTGCCTGTCAGCCCAAGACACGTTGGGTAAAACACTTGAGACTTCGCCTGTTCATCTGGAGCGTATTCGCGGCCGCCTTTATAATGGCGACAACGGAATGAGGATGGACAGGACATCTTTGCAAAACACCCTTTCCTCCGAAGACTTCACCCTGTATCGCAAAGCCCGCCGCGAACTCATTGCCGCCATCCCACTGTGGGTCCTGAGCGGAATTAGCCTGACGGCAGCAACATATTGGGTTTGCGATTTGATTTATGTTGAATATTTTATGGTGGGTGGGCCTCGACATTTCGAGGATTTAATTGATATGATTTTTGGAGGTTTTTGTTTTGGGGTTTCTATATTAGAAGTAATCCCTGCTCTTATCTTAACTCTTGACAGTTACAAGAAGTTGGACCGTGTTGCCTCTTCCTATAATCAAAAATCCTATCCTGTTTCCCTGTCGTTCGGCCCGACACGCCATGGAGTGGGGATAACCTTGAATTTCTGAAACGATGAAAAATAGCATTTTGTTCATAATACTAACAATCGTATCTTCATGGTGCCTGTCAGCCCAGATAGCTGTCACGATAGAGGAAAGCAGAAGGGCCGCCGTGAACTTTGCGCAACGATACCTGCAATATCATACTCTGGACGAAACCCGAATTGACACGGTTGTTGAGTTTCGGTCCGGGCCTGATTTGAGGATGAGGGAAACATCCTTTGATAACGGTTTGAGTGTTGTTCTTTCCTCGTGGAAGAATTGTCTTCCTGTATTGATGTACACCACCGAAGGCGGAAGACTGCTGTCGGACACAGTCTCCATTCCCGAGGGATTGAAATATTTTATTCGGGGTTATAGTTTCTCCATTGGATATATGGTTGACAGCCTTCGGCACCAAGAGGAGCACCCGCAATGGTCTGAGCTGTTGGATCCGTCCGCAGAAGTTATCCGCACAACCA
This sequence comes from Bacteroidales bacterium, assembly GCA_024682995.1. GTDB lineage: Bacteria > Bacteroidota > Bacteroidia > Bacteroidales > WCHB1-69 > F23-D06. The sequence continues at coordinate 14,674 of JAIKYR010000098.1, forward strand.
ATACAATTTACGGACCCTTTTTAACTACAAAGTGGGACCAAACAAAAGATATCTACAACACATGTGAATCTTTTAATTATTTTGTAAAAAAATCCTATCACATATGTTCTTGTGCGAGCGTGAGTGGAAGGAAATGTCCCACGGGTTGTGTGGCCACGGCCATGGCGCAAATCATGAACTATTGGAAGTATCCTATCTATAGACCCAATAGGATGGAACCGTATGATTGGTGTAATATGGTGGACCTTTTGGGACTGTACATCGATTCTAATGGGGTTCTTCTTATTAACCCTAATTTTGAGAATGAGCGCAACGCCATCGCCCGTTTGATGGCAGATTGTGGAGAAGCGGGTGGTGAAACAATGAAGATTAGAGTTTAGAGTTTATAGTTTAGAGAAAAAGCCAAAAGCTAACGGCCAACAGCTAATGTCAACTCCCAACTCCCCAAGCCCAATTCCCAACACCCCTTAACTCTCCCAAACCAACATTTCCACGAACAAATTCCAAAATATCGGATTTTGTAGTATCTTTGCACGCTTTTAATAAATGAGAATATGCGCAACTTATCTCTTGTAATCCTCTTGGCATGGATATGCTTGACCGCCAGTGCCCAAGATACGGTTAAGACCTATTGGAAAAACAACAAACTGATGTCGGTGGGTGTGGAAGCCCAAGGCCTGGAACAGGGCCACTGGGTCTATTATCACATCAATGGGATGAAATGGACCGAAGGCGACTACCGCGACGGGAAAAAGGTCGGGGTCTGGAAAGTCTGGTTCGACAACGGGAAGCTGGCTCAGGAGTACAACGCCGAAAACGGTCCCTTCACCAGCTGGTACCAGTCTGGCCAGGTGGAATCGAAAGGCCAGTTCGCCAACGGCAAGCGTAGCGGCAACTGGACATTCTACCACACCAACGGCAAGCTTTTCAAGGAGGTTACCTACGTGGCCGATAGTGTGGATGGTCCTGTGACAGAATACTTTGACGACGGAGCCAAATATTTTGAAGGCACCTACCAAATGGGCGAACTGGAGGGCTATGCCTGCTGGTGGACCCGCGCCGGCCAGAAAGACATGGAAGGCTCGTCAGTGAAAGGATTGCAACAGGGCGAATGGAAATTCTACCATGAGAACGGCACGCTCGGTAGCCGGGGCAATTTCGAAAAAGGATTGCAACAGGGCGAGTGGACCTATTATTATGAAAATGGGAAAGTCTGGAAAAAAGGCAGTTATGTGAACGGGAAGCGGGAAGGCATCTGGAAAGCCTGGTATGAGGACGGCCGCCTGCAGCGGGAAGGACCTTTTGCCCATGACAAGGAAAACGGTCTTTGGACCTCCTATTACCACAACGGCCAAACCCAGGACAAAGGCACATTCAAGGATGGCGAGATGGATGGCCAGTGGCAGGGATGGTACGACGACGGTAAGCAGAAATACATCATCACCTATAAGCAGAACAAATGGAACGGCCCTTACACCTACTTCTGGGAGGAAAACGGGAAAATGTCGCGCAAAGGTATCTATAAGGACAATCTCAAGAACGGACCTTGGACCGATTACGCACAAAACGGGAAGGCTGTGGCCAAAGGCAAATATGTCAATGATTTAAAAGAGGGCAAATGGGTGTTCTACAATGTGCAGGAGGTCAAGGTGCGGGAGCAGAATTTCGTGCACGACGTTCCTAACGGCACCTTCATCGAATATTACAATAATGGTAAGAAGCACTTCCAAGGCCAGTTCAAGAACCATCTGCGCGAAGGCAAATGGTCGTGCTGGAAACCCGACGGCACACTGCTATACAGCACGCTGTTCTCCAACGGTAACAAAGTGAAAGACCTCTACGTTTCCGACCCCAAGTCCAAGACTTTCTAACATGGGGAAGAAACACATCTCGATTTCGGAATTCATGAACGCGTTAAACCAGAACATGGAAAACATCAACATACGGATATTCCATTTCAACCCCATACAAGTCAATACATTGGTGTTGTATGACGGCACGGGCGAAGCTATCCTTGTGGATCCGGGCAACTGCCAATCGTATGAAGATGCCCAACTGGAAGAGTTCGTCCGGCAGCACAAGCTGACCGTCAAGGCCATTGTGAACACGCATCCGCACATCGACCATATCGCCGGCAACAACTGGTGTCACCGTACGTTTGGCGCGCCCATCTGGTGCCACGAGGCAGGCATGCCCATCTACAACAAGTCGTACGCCTATGCGATGGCGTTCGGGCTTTCGGTGGATGAGATGCCGCAGCCGGCTAAATTCCTACACGAGGGCGACGAAGTGCATTTCGGCAACCAGACGCTGCAAGTGCTGTACACTCCTGGCCATTGCGACGGCAGCATTTCCCTTTACGACGCCACTAACGGGTACGTAATCTGCGGCGACCTGCTCTTCGAAGGCAGCGTGGGGCGCAGCGACCTGCCCACTGGCAACGGACGTCTGCTGATCGAGATGATCAAAACCAAAATCCTCACCCTCCCGGAGGAGACGAACATTTATCCCGGCCACGGCGGTCTCACCACGGTCGGCAACGAGAAACTGTATAATCCTTACTTAGTATAAAGAATATGAAAATCACGGACTCTATCAATGTGATACCCAAACTATCGGAAGACCAGCTGACAGACCTGTCCAACAGCTACCGTTCACTTCTTCAGAACATCGGCGAGGACCCCAAGCGGGAGGGCCTCATCAAGACGCCGATGCGGGCCGCCAAATCCCTCGACTTCCTCACCCACGGCTATCGGCTGGATCCCAAGGCCATCTTGAAAAGTGCTTTGTTTCATGAGGATTACAAGCAGATTGTGGTGGTGAAAGACATCGAAATATACTCGCTTTGCGAGCATCATCTGCTGCCCTTCTTCGGAAAAGCGCACATCGGATACATCCCCAATGGTACCATCGTGGGGTTGAGCAAGATCCCCCGTGTGGTGGAGTGTTTTGCCCGCCGTCTGCAACTGCAGGAACGCCTCACCACCCAGATCAAAGATTGCCTCCAGGAGGTACTGAACCCCCTAGGTGTGGCCGTCGTCATCGAAGCCCAGCACCTCTGTATGTCCATGCGGGGCATCCAGAAGCAGAACTCCGTGACTACCACATCGGAATTCACCGGGGCCTTCCTGAAGAACGAAAACACCCGTCAGGAATTCATGCACCTCATCGGGGCCGACCTGCATTAGAGAATCACATCAACACTCTTTTTACGCAAACGGTGCCGACGAGGACGGCGACCGCGCTTGGCCCACCGGTAGCGTTCAGCCTGGTAGCCGATGGACACATCGCTCACATACGAGATCATCCCCTCATCCTGTTCATCCGGATCCTTCAAAATACAAACAAGTGGTTTGCCTACCCAGTCCGGCGGCAGGCAAATGGTTAATGTGTCTTTTTTCGGAGTTAGGATTAGTTTTTTCATCTGTTTAAGAGACTTTTATGATTGCAGTTTTTCAGTGTCATTTGTTTGAAAAATTACATTTTCCCTCTTATCTCCGACACAAATGCCCTGTTTTCCCACAATCGGTTGCAAAAAATAGAACTTAGTTTTTAACATATTTATATCCAGTATGTTAAAACACAAATATAGAAAAAACTCTCTCGTTATGGTTTGTTTTTTTGTTTTTATTAAAAATTACAATTAACACAATGATTATCAGTGAGATAAAATATTACACCAAAAAAATTACTGGGAATGGATAGAGTGTAATAAAAAAATCGTACTTTTGCAGCCGCTAAAAGCGAAAGGATGTCCCAGTAGCTCAGCAGGTAGAGCACATCCCTT
>JAIKYR010000025.1 GCA_024682995.1 Bacteroidales bacterium
TTCCCGCTGCCGGCAGCCTATTACGATGCTAACAAGTTCCAGTTCACCGACCAGTACATCGATTTCCTTTCCAACATCATCGGTGCCCCGTACCGTATGGAATTCAATCAGCATTTCCCGATCGTAATCCCCGAATAACCCTAACGAAGTCAAAGTTTATAGTCAAAGTTCATAGTCATAGTTTATAGTCAAAGTTCATAGTCATAGTTCAAAGTTCATAGTCATGTCAGAGTTTATCATAGAAGGCGGTCATAAGTTGCATGGCGAGATAGTTCCGCAGGGGGCCAAGAACGAGGCCTTGCAGGTGCTTTCCGCTGTGCTGCTCACGTCGGAGCCGGTGACGATTTCCAACCTGCCCGACATCCGCGATACGCAGCGTTACAAGGACATTCTCTCATTGATGGGGGTGAAGATCACCAAGCTCAGCAAGGACACGTTCACCTTCCAGGCTGATGATGTGAATCTGGATGTGTTGACCACGCAGGAATTCAGCAAGTTGTCGGCATCCATTCGCGCCTCCATCATGGTGCTGGGGCCGCTATTGGGGCGTTTTGGCAAGGCGTATGCCGCCCGTCCCGGTGGCGACCAGATTGGCCGTCGCCCGCTCACCACGCATTTCGAGGGATTCGAGCATCTGGGCGCCGACATCCATCTTTCCGAGGATGGTAATTTTTTCCAATTGGAGGCCCAACATTTGAAAGGCACGTACATGCTGCTCAACGAGGCTTCCGTCACGGGCACGGCCAACATCGTCATGGCCGCTGTGCTCGCCGAGGGCAAGACCACCATCTTCAACGCCGCCTGCGAGCCCTATCTTTTCCAGCTCTGCACGATGTTGAACAATATGGGAGCCAAAATCTCAGGCATCGGTTCCAACCTGCTCACCATAGAGGGTGTGGAGAAACTGCACGGCTGCGAGCACCGCATCCTGCCCGACATGATTGAGGTGGGCAGCTTCATCGGCATGGCCGCCCTCAACCAGTCGGCACTGACCATCAAGGATTGCGCCTGCGAGCATCTGGGCATTATCCCTTACACGTTCAAGAAACTGGGCATCGACTTCGAGCAGAAGGGCGACGACATCGTCATTCACGAGCAGGATTGCTACGAGGTGGAAACCAACATGGACGGCTCCATCCTCACTATCGCAGATGCGCCGTGGCCAGGCTTCACCCCCGACTTGATCAGCATTGCGCTGGTGACGGCCATTCAGGCGAGAGGCAGTGTGCTCATCCATCAGAAGATGTTCGAGAGCCGCCTCTTCTTTGTTGACAACCTGCAGTCCATGGGCGCGCAAATCACGCTTTGCGACCCGCACCGCGCCATTGTTATCGGGCTGGAACGCCGCAAGCCGTTGCGGGCCACTACCATGTACTCGCCGGATATCCGGGCGGGCGTGTCGCTGCTCATCGCCGCACTGTCGGCCAAGGGCACCAGCACCATCCAAAATGTGGAACAGATCGACCGTGGCTATCAGCACATTGTGGAACGTCTCAACGACCTCGGCGCCGTCATCGAACGCAGAAACTAACCCTACTTTTATACTTTCCCACTCAAACACTTCCCAACCTTACAAATATTAAAACCTTATAAACCTTACAACCCCCACACTTCCATTCATGCGTATCACCGGAATCATCACCACCTTGAACGAGGCCGACAACATTGTGGCCTGCATACAGTCGCTACAGCGCGTGTGCGACGAGGTGATTGTGACTGACTCGTACAGCAAAGACAATACGGTGGAGTTGGCACAGCAGGCGGGGGCAAAAGTGTACTTGCACGAATATATCGGCGACGGGCTCCAGAAGAACCTGGCTTTGCCGTATGCCAAGAACCGCTGGGTGCTCAGTCTGGATGCCGACGAGCGGTTATCTGATGAGTTGGTGGAGCAAATCAGCAAAACCGACTTTGACGCAACCAATTACGATGGTTTCGCTCTGCGTCGGCGAAACTTTATCGGCACCCGTTGGGTAAAATGCTGCCGATGGTATCCCGACTATCTGGTGCGTCTGTTCCGCAAGGACAAACTCCAGTTCGCTGAACTCAAGCAGCATGCCTACGTGCCCACGAACAACACATACCGTTGGAAATCCGACATACTCCATTACCGCTACCATAACTACGATGAGCTTTTCTCCAAGCCGGAGCGCAATTACAGCACTCGTGGGGCGAAGATCCTTTTTTTGAAAGGGAAAAAAGCCTGTGCTTTGTCGCCGTGGTTGCATGGCGGCGCCGCCTTCTTCGTGAATTATTTCTTGCGTGGTGGCATCCTGGGCGGCGCCGACGGCTACGTGCTGTCTAAGGCCATCGCACACAACAGCTTCTTGAAATACGCCAAATTATTAGAATACCAACGGGATGAATCTGTTCGTGACAGTGAAGACTGGACTTCTGTATGGTAATTATAACTATCTAAATACCAATATTATGAAAAAAATTATACTCTTTTTTGCTGCATTATTTGTTTTTGGAAACAATTTTGCCCAGACCACCATCCCCAACGGCGGTTTTGAAACCTGGGGAGGAAACGGCTTGTTTACCCAGGAGCAACCGAATAACTGGACGGCGGCCTTGGAAGGAACCGTCACCATTTATGGCTCATACGGGCTTCCGGTGCATTTTTATTTTGGAACCAAAAGCTCGGATGCACACAGCGGCAACTACGCTCTGAAACTTGTTTCCCAGAGCATTGGAATCACGGGCATGACTTCCTCGTACCAGTTTCCGGGCATCGCTCAAATCGGCAATGCCGAAGGCTTTTCTATTCCGATGTCCACGCTCACGACCCTGGCCGGATTGATTTCCAATATCGGCAACGGACAGCTTGACAGTATTCCTTTTTCGATGGAAGATTTGCAGTCGTTGAGTTCCCTCACGGAACTCATGGCTCCCGGCATCGCGTTCACGACCACGCCCGCCCATTTGAATCTGTGGGTCAAGTATCTGCCACAGGGCAACGATCAGATGAGGGTGATAGCTTTCACGCGCAACGGCAGAGTTCCCGTAGGATATGGCACCTATACGTCCGACGGTGCCATGCCGGATTACACACCGATTACCGTTTCGTTCAGCAACGCACTGGAAGCGTGCGACTCCCTGTCCATCATTATCCTCACCGGCGGCCTCAATCCCGACCCCGCCACGGAACTCTACGTTGACGATGTGACCGTGGATTTCACCCCAGACCAGGTGGGCGACAGACTGGCGGACCGTTTTTCCGTTTATCCCACACCCGCCGATGGTACGCTCTTTGTCCATGCTGGCGACAACAATCCTTACCAGTGTTGTCTGTATGACCTGACGGGCAAGGCAGTGATGGAAGAAGGTCAGGCTGTCGGACACAGCACGCTGAATGTCGGCAATTTGGTGCCGGGGGTATATCTGCTCCGCATCACGAACAGAGACGGTTCCACCACCAAGAAAGTCGTAGTCCGATAGTATGAAGCTGTGGCTCGCGCCGTTACACGGCATCACCAACTATATGTTTCGCAATACACTATGCCGGTATTTTGCCGGCATAGATTTTATCATCACGCCATTTTTGCCGGTGCAAGAGAAGGCGAAACTTAACGTCAAGAATTGGAAGGATGTATGGCCCAAGAACAACGCGTTGCGTCCGGTTATTCCACAACTGATGGGCAATCAGCCTGCCCATTTTGTGGACACGATGAATGTGCTCCACGACACTTACGGGTACGAGTCGTTCAACTGGAACATCGGATGTCCAGTGTCGCAGGTGGTGCATCGCAAGCGCGGGTGCGGCATCATGCCGTTTGCCGACAGGGTGGAGGAGGTGGTGAAAACGGTGTGTGCGCAGACTCCATTCCGTTTCTCGCTCAAGATGCGGTTGGGCCTGCATCATCCCGACGAGGGTTTGCACATCCTTGAACGGATGAACAACTACCCGCTGGATTTCATCGTCATACACCCGCGTTTGGGGAAACAGATGTACGAAGGGACTCCGGACTTGAAGGCTTTTGACCATTTTTATAATACAACCAACCATAAAATCATCTACAGCGGCGACATCTTCACGATGGAGGATTACCGGCGGTTGCAACAGCATTATCCCAAAATTGAGGATTGGATGCTGGGACGTGGCCTGTTGCGTGATCCGTTTTTAGCGGAGGAACTCAAGGGGATGGAGACCGGCGACCGCCAGCGGCGGTTCATCCGGTATTATCAGCTGTGGGTTGAAGAGATGCGAACCGCCCGTGGCGAGATGGGTACGCTGCACAGCCTGAAGGAGTTATGGCATTATTATCGTTATCTTTGCCATCTTGATGACACGGAGCTGCGCCAGTTGCTTCGCATCAACACCTTAGAAGAATTTCTGTCTGAGTCGCTACGGCATATTGAAAATCAGGGCTGATTTTACAGGGAAAATGCCATACGGTTTAGTTGGTTTGCAACAATACAAAAAAAGCGTATTGGGAGTTCTCCGTCACCGGCGTCAGGGATATGAATCCTGAATGCCATTGTTCGTCTTTGCGGATAAACGGATGCTGACGGCCCAGTTCTTCAGCGCAATGGAGCAGCTCACCAGATTTTGGACGATATTCGAGCCTGAAGGTGCCGACCGTGTCGGGATGCAGATAGCACTGGCGGAGGATGTGCGAGGCCATGCCCATGGTCATGCGCAGGTTGATCTCCACCATCGGATTGATTTTGAATTTATTACCCTGATAGATAAACATATCCACTCCCAAATATCCTTGGTAAGCGGTCGCAATATTGTCTTCTAGAAAACGTAAAATGACATCTCGGATATTCCGCAGTTGTTCCACGGTAATCCATTGGGAGAGATATTTTTCAATGGCTTCGTCCGTCCAAAGTAGGTTGCCGGCATAGCCATAGTGCAATGTGTTGAAGAGGGAATATCCGCAAAAGTGCACTTTTTGCCCTTGACAACGGAACTCCATGGCAAAATCCTGCACCACATCCAATAACGGTTCCGCCATGATGGCTCCTTGCCGGCGGATGACGCCGCTGATCTGCTGCCGCAGGGTGGGGGAGCAGATGCCGTGTGCGTACAGGTGTCCGCGTCCATTGCCCGAATAGGGGGATTTGAAAATGACATCGTGCCATTGCTGGATGATGTGTTCCGCTTCATCAACGGAGGTGAGCAACTCGGCGGCTGGTGGGAGGGGCAGCTCGTTACCAAGCTGTTGGTGCAGAAAACGCATGGCTCGGGCTGCGGTCTGTCGGTGGGCCAACGACCGAAGCGTTTCCAAATCTTCGCGTGTGGGCAGCAGATGTTCGGGCACTCCCGCCTCTCGGAGCTGCAGGGCTATAGCATGATCCCATCCCCACGGACAAACCCGGTCAATACCGGTAGGAAGCTCGCGTGAGGCTTCCATAGTTGCGAATGAGAGAAAGTGTTTTTCCTGATAAGGCAGGAACAAGATCCCTTCGTCTTCGACAATGTGGCGAAGAACCGTCGCGCACTCGTCGGCGAAGCGTATGGCGGAGGCAGGGGCCACAAAATGCGGGTCATTGTTGGCCAGTGCGTAATCATGTTCGGGATTGAAGACGTAGAGGGTCATGGCGCTTGAATGCCTATTTGCCGATGCAGAAATGGCCGAAAATGTGGTTGAGCAGGTCGTCGCTGGCAATAGTGCCGGTGAGGCAGCCCAGGTCGTGAAGAGCGGCGCGGATATCCTCAGCCAACAGGTCAGTGGGAATCTGCTGCCGGATGCCCTCGCGGATGCGGGCGAGCGACTGGGCGATGCTGCACAACAAGGCGTAATGCCGTTCGTTGGTGAGCAGGGTGGCGTCCTGTATGCGGTGCGCCTGCACGAAAGCCCGCAACTTGTCCTGAATTTCCTCAATGTTGACACGGCGTTTGGCAGAGATAAAGCACACGTGGAGGTCGTGCCACCGGTTGTAATGGGTTGGCAAAGTCTCCAATTCATCGATTTTGTTTGCCACAATGATGAAGAGCTTGTCGTGCATGTCAATATCGCGGTTGAATGTATCCAATTCAGCGTCAATATCTTCCGGAGTAGTATGCGTTACATCCACCATATAGAGGATGACAGAAGCTTCCTCTATGGCCTGATAGGTGCGTTGGATGCCGATGCTTTCCAGCTCGTCGTCGGACTGGCGTATGCCGGCTGTGTCGATGAAGCGGAAGAGGGTGCCGTCAATATGGATGGTGTCTTCGATGGTGTCGCGGGTAGTGCCGGGGATGTGCGACACGATGGCGCGCTCGTGCTGGAGCAGCGCGTTCAGCAGGGTTGATTTGCCAACATTGGGCTTGCCGACGATGGCCACGGGGATGCCGCGTTTCAGCACGTTGCCCAACTTGAAGGAACGGATCATCAAATGCACTTCTTCATCCAGATTGTCAAGGAGTTGGAGCAGCTCGTCACGGTTGGCGAACTCCACGTCCTCCTCGCTGAAATCCAGTTCTAGTTCCACTAAGGAAGCCATTTGCACGAATTTCTCCCGAAGTTGATGGATACGCTTGGAAAAGTCGCCCTTGAGCTGGCTGATGGCCAGCCGGTGCGTGGTCTCGGACTGCGATTCAATCAGGTCGGCGACGGCTTCGGCCTGCGGCAGGTCCAGCTTGCCGTTTAGGAACGCCCGCTGGGTGAACTCGCCGGGCTGCGCCATACGGCAACCGTTGTCCAAAAGCAGTTCCAATATCTTCTTCTGGATAAACAATGACCCATGACAGGAAATCTCCACCATGTCCTCGCCAGTGTAAGAATGCGGGGCAGCGAATTTGGTCACAACAACCTGGTCGATAAGCTGTTCGCCATCATAAACTTGAGTAAACCTGGCCTGTTGGACAGGAATATCGTTAAAATGGGACTCGGCAGGGAAGAGCTTGGCAGCGATGGAGAAAGCCTCGCTTCCGGAGGCCCGCACAATGGCAATGGCTCCCAATCCGGAGGGCGTGGATATGGCACAGATAGTGTTTGACATGACAGTGTTTTTTTTTGCGGCAAATGTACAATTTTTTATTTGCATGGACGTTTGCCAAGTTATGGCAGGAAAAACCGTATTTTTGCTGCTCATTAGGGATTTTATCTATTATAGAATTATGATACATACTATATCCATTAAGAAACATTTCAATTTAATATTCATTCTGATTCTATGTCAACTGTTTACCGGTTTTCTGTCGGGTCAGAATATCACTATTAGCGGGCACCTCTACGAGAAAGGCAGTCTGGAATCGCTGCCTGGCGGCCTGATTTATGAGCCTGTGTCGCAAAAGAGCACCACCACAAACAACTATGGGTTTTACTCGCTCACCATTCCTTATCGGGAAAATATATTCTTGGTTTTCAACAGTTTCGGGTTCGTCAATGACACCCTGTGGATTAAAGTTCCCGAGGATATCGAGTATGATGCGCATCTTTCCAAAATAACGATGCTGGAAGCGGTGAACATCACGGCGGAGAAGCTGAATACCGAGCAGGTGAAGATGAGTTCCATCAAGCTTTCTACCAAGGAGATAAAAAACGTTCCCATGCTGTTTGGAGAGAAGGACGTGTTCAAGACGTTGTTGCTGCTGCCCGGCGTGCAGTCGGCCTCGGAGGGCACCTCCGGCATCTACGTGCGCGGGGGCGGACCCGACCAGAACCTTATCATCCTCGACGAGGCCACCATCTATAACGCCAGCCATCTGTTGGGCTTTTTCTCCGTCTTCAACGGGGATGCCATCAAATCGGTGGAACTGGTAAAAGGCGGATTCCCGGCCCGTTACGGCGGACGACTCTCATCGGTCATCGATATCAACATGAAGGATGGTAACAAGGAAAGCTACCACTGCGAAGGCGGCGTGGGGCTGATTTCCTCCAACGTGATGGTGGAGGGGCCTATCATCAAGAACAAGGCCTCCTTCATGCTCTCCGGCCGCACCACCTACCTCGACCTTTTTCTGGTACCCATCATGAAGCTTGTCACGCATGGCGCGTCAACAGGCTACTATTTCTTCGATCTGAACGGAAAATTCAACTTCGATCTAGGGAAAAAAGACAAGCTCTATTTCAGTGCCTATTTCGGACAAGACAAGTTCCATCTTTCGCAAACGGACAACTACGGTGTTGGCGACGGGTACGACAAATACAAGATGGGACTTTTCTGGCAGAATGCCACCGCCACGGCCCGTTGGAACCATCTGTTCACCAACAAGGTGTTCTCGAACATGTCATTTGTTTTCAGTGATTACACCATGAACACCTACTTGAGCTACAAGTACTACTATGGTATCAACAATCCGGATAATGAGATGTTCACCTCAGATTTCAAGTCCGGCATCCGCGATTACACATTGAAATATGACGTCACGTACCAACCGAATGCCACGCACCATCTGTTGGCGGGGGCGGCGGTCACCTACCACGAGGCGCGCCCCAACGCCATTACGATGAAGGCCGACACTCTCACGATGCGCACTGTAGAGAAGAACAGGGGATTGGAATACGCGCTCTATGTGGAGGATGAGATCAATATCCGCAACCGTTTCCGCATTAACCCCGGCGTGCGCCTGGTGGCCTTTTCGGTGCCGCACAAGACATGGTTCTCGCCTGAGCCGCGCCTGACGATGAGTTACAACATCCTGTCGAACTTGGCGGTGAAAGCCTCCTACGCTATGATGAGCCAGAGTATGATCCTACTCTCCACCAGCACCATCGGGCTGCCCACCGACTTGTGGGTGCCGGTCACGGACTCCATCCGTCCCCAGCGTTCCCAGCAGGTGGCCTTCGGCATCCATTATGATTTGAAGAAACCGCGGTTATCGTTCTCATTGGAAGGCTATTATAAAAAGATGGACCATATCTTGGCCTACAGGGAGGGCTCCTCTTATTTTGCCAACATGCTTAACGACATCATGGATGAATCCATGCCCGGAAATTTCCAGAAAACGTGGGCCAACAATGTGACCAGCGGGAAGGGATGGTCGTATGGTGTGGAGTTCCTCGTGCGCAAAGAGGTCGGAAAGTTCACCGGCTGGGCCGGATATACGCTGTCGTGGACGAAGCAGCAGTTCGACGAGCTGAACTTCGGGGAGCCTTTCTTCGCCCGCTACGACCGGCGTCATGACGTCTCCATCGTGCTGATGTACAGTCCCGTTTCGTGGGTGAACCTGTCGCTGTCGTGGGTCTTCGCCACCGGCAACGCCGTCACACTGCCCACCTCCATCTACCCGAGTGAATATCTTGACACCTACCTTAATAACATCGGGGTAACAGAGGATTTGCCATTCTATTATTATAATTACATTGAAAACTACGGGAAGAAGAACGACTTCCGCATGAAGCCGTTCCACCATCTGGACATTGGCGTGCAGTTCATCAAGCCGCACAAGAAAAACAAAGGACAAAGCATCTTTGAGATTAGCATTTACAATCTGTATAACCATCACAACCCCTTCTTCTATTACACCACGCAGGAACCCCGTCACACTGAAAACGGTACTGAGATCGTAAATAAAATCCAACAGATCAGTATTTTCCCCATTATACCTACGTTCACTTATCATTTTAAATTCTAAATTTCACATACTATGAAAATCGACCGGATAGTATCGCGAATCATTTTAGTATGCAGCTATATAATAGCATCCGTGTTTTTTATTGGGTGTATTGATGATGTGGATTTGGAAAACCAATTCCATGAAACGAAGAAGCTGGTGCTGTACTGTCGGCTGTGCCCACAATTGGACACAACCTACATATTTCTGTCAAGCACCAAGCTGCTCTATGGCCACGATTCGGGGGAATTTCCCAATATTTCAGACGCTATTGTGGAGCTTTCCGCCGACGGGTCGCAATGGGTGCGTGCTCCCTACGACACGAAGCATCGTCGTTATAGACTTACCCGTCAGGAGTTTCCTGTAATGGAGGGACGTACCTATCACATCCGGGCTTCCTATCCGGGCTTCAAGGACATTTCGTCCACCTGCACGGTGCCCGTGACGCACGATGTCGGTTTCCGCTTCGATACGGTGGCGGTAAGCAACGATTCGCATTGGGGCGAGGTTTACAACTGGCCGCACAAGGATGTATATGTGCAGTGGCGCGATGTGCCGGGCGAGGAGAACGCCTACGCGCTGAAGTCGTATCATCAAAGGAACATATTCCATGAAACCGAAGAAGGGGAGTGGGAACAGGAATACGGTGGTTGGTATTATGTTGGTGAATGGCTTATAGAGGGCACCAACGATTATGAGTATGTCTCCGATCAGGGCCGTGATGGTGCGGTGATGCGGTATCTGTTCGATGTGGACCTCTATGAATATGACGACTGGGATGAAGAGGATGAGGAGGAAGCGAAACAATATTATCTTTTCTTTTTGGACAAGAGCAGCTACCTATACGAGACCACGCAGACGGACAATAGCGGTCTGAATTTCCTGCTTTTGGAACCGCTTCACGCCTACACCAACGTCGAGAACGGCTTCGGCCTCTTCGGGGCGTTCAGCATGATGCGGGTGAAATGATTTTTGAATTTTAAAAGTGAATCATTTTGCCAATTTGTTTGTAATTCCATTTATTAAATTGTAAAAACGGTGAATCAAGAACTTGAAAACTATATAGAGGACAATATCATTCCGTTATACGACCATTTCGACAAGGCGCACCAGCGCGATCATGTGCGGATGGTGATACGACAGAGTCTGGATTTGGCGGCGAAGATGGAAGTGGACACCAACATGGTGTATGCCATCGCCGCCTACCATGACATAGGATTGTGCGAGGGGCGGGACCGTCATCATATCGTGTCGGCACAGATGCTGTTGGCAGATGACGAGCTTCGGAAATGGTTTACAGAAAGCCAGTTGTACACCATGGCCGAGGCCGTGGAGGATCACCGGGCCTCATCTGACCATGCGCCGCGCTCGCTATACGGGCGCATTGTGGCGGAGGCCGACCGTTTCATCGATCCTGACACCATCATCCGCCGCACCGTGCAGTTCGGGCTGGAACACTACCCTGAATTGGACAAGGAGGCGCACTACGAACGCACATTGCAGCATCTGCATGAAAAGTACGGGCGCAACGGCTATCTGCACCTGTGGTTCGACAATTCGCCCAACGCCGAACGTCTGGAACGATTGCGCCAAATGATGGAAAATGCACCACTTATACGGGAAAAGTTTGAAAAATACTATCTCTTGCGGAATGTGGAGCGCATTGAACAGATGGAACAGCGTCTTGACCATGTGACTGCCGCTGTACGTGATTTGGAAACGGCCTTGGAACGCTATGAGGCAGTTCGGGAAGATATCCGTCAGCTGGACCGCTATCTGGGTAGTGACGACTGGAAAGCGGACCTTGCCGCTGACGAAGCAGGCCTGCTGCCCGCAGACCTGAAACGCGGCGTGCTCAGTGAGGATGGTATCTGGAATATACTCTCCGACTGCCGCGAAATGGATGCGAAATTGAAGGGTGGTATGGAATAACCAACCGGCTACTCCACCACCACCTTCAGCACTTTCTGATACTCGGGATTCGAGACGCGCAGACGGCACTCGTCGCCGGAATGGAAAACCGTGTCGCTGAAGATCATCCGGAACTCCGCATTCATCTTGTGAATACTCGATGAAGCCCCTTCCGTCCACGACTCGTTATACAATTGGAAATTTTCACTGCCATTGGTCAATTCTATGGGATAGCCCGTGGCGTATTGCCAATAGAAATGCCAATCGTGCTTCGGCCCGATGGCCTTGATGACAATCTCCCGATAGGAGTTTATCGGCACCGTGATGCCTTCGGTGGTGATTTCCTGCCCATCCATGTAAAACGTGACATTCGGATCTGGGGTAGGTCGGTCGCACGACATCAACCCTAAAGCCATAAATAATACGGCTAAAATTCCTAACTTTTTCATATTCAAACTATTAATTATAAATTGTTAATTGTTAATTAGAATTCATACCCCACACCAATACTTCCCAGTCCCTTATATCCCGCCCCCAATTCCAGACTGCCGAAAAAGTGCTTGTAGCTTGCTTTGAGTCCAAACAGAGTGACGTGCAACATGGAGAAGAGCGAGGGCTCGTGATCCCGATTCAAAGCATCGGAAAACCAAGGGTGGCGGTGCTCTGGATAGGTCAGATTGGAGGAATTGGTCTCCCCGAAAAAGCTTGCCATTCCGACCGACAATGCCGAATAGAGCGTCACATTCGGGCGGTTCAGATAGGAAAAACGGATGTCGGGCATAATGGCATAAGTATGGAACTTGCGTTCGCACAACCCCGTCACACCTGATTCGTACAAATGACTTTGCTGGTCCGTGTAATATGCGTAGCTCAGCGACAATCCGACCCAGAACCACTTGGCCACGCGATAATGGGAAGACAACGAGAACACCGGGGTGGTTCTGAATGAAGGACTGCGCCATGCGTGGTTCGGGTACATACCTTCGGGATAGATAAACACGAAATAGCGGTCAAAGAGCATCACCCCCGTCGGGTCACACACGTCGAATTTGATTTCGTGGCGGCATAAACGTTTGTCGCTTGTCCAGTTCGGCCTGGTTTCATGTTTTCGTTTCTGTTTTTGAAAAGTCTGGATAAAAGCGATTTGCGTGGAGAACATGTTGCTACGCAGGCGAAAAGTGCCGTTTTCATATTGCACGGATGGAGAGGTTTGAGGAGGCAGGAGGTTGTCTCCCTCATGCTCGACACGTATGGAATAGGAGCCGGAAGCGAAGTCGTTGAGCGGGCAGTTCAAGCCGATGGTCCAGCGGAAAAGGCCGCCATGGGGCATCTGAACATAAATTCCGGCGTTGGCTAAAATATCTATATTGAAGCGGTTGGGATCGATGACGGCAGGTGTTATCTTCAAATGGTCGTAATAATCTATGGTATCGGGCAGAATCAGGCCCTGCAGGGAAAAGGGACTACTGACGCTCTTGTCGTAGCCGGTGATAAAGGTGTACCAGGGCATCCGGAGGCGCACGCCGGCATCCACCGTCACCCAGACTTTTTGAGATATGGGCGCATGGAATTCCAGTTTCAAAGGTACGGAAAATCCCGTGCTGTAGATGGAATACCCTGTATTGTCAAATGGGATCACCCCACTCACATCGCAATGCGTACGGGCTCGGAAGGCTCCGGTGGTGCCGTAGGATAACCCCGCCGAGATTCCTATATATTTGGCAAAATGATAGGAGAACTCCAGCCCCAAGTGTCCGCTGACGCCGGGCTTCGGCCTTATAAAAGTGCTGTTAGAGACTATGGCGGATGGAAGAATCCCAATATCAAACAGATAGCCAAGCTGGAAACCGTCGAAAGGTGGATACAACGGCTTTCTGTTGGACTGTTTCCAGGTTGTTTTGTCGTTCCAATCCGCTTCTTGACCGCCTTTTTTGTTTACAACAGTGTCTGCACCGGTTCCGCTCTCCGAATGGATCTCGGATGGAGTGGATGTTTTCCAATGAAGCGTGTCGTGATGATACAGTGTGTCGAATACCACAAGCGTGTCATGCACAACCTGCGTTTCATACACAATGACCGTGTCGCGATGCTGTGCCCGAGTTTGGAAAAATAGCAATATTAGCATGAAAGAAAGGAGGTTACGGTACATAAACGGTGTCCTTGATGATGATGGTTTGGTTGATTTTTACGGTGTCGCGCTGGATGATGGTTTTCTTTATGATGGCAGGTTCGGGAGTTGGAAGTTGCGTTTTGGAATTTGGAGATTGGACGCTGGGAGTTGGGGCCAGGGCTTGGCCATTGGCTTTTGGGGTTTGGGGGTTGGAAATTGGCTGTTGATGGTTAGCGGTTGTTTTTTGGGAAAGGGTGATTGGGGGTTGATTGCTGGAGATTTGCGATTTACGATTTTCGATTTTCGATTTGTCGTTGGCGGTATTGTCAATGTCAAAGTCATGGCTAATGTCATAGTCAGTGCTGTCGCACAAATCAACCGACACTGCTTCTACAATTGGTTGTGTGGCAGGTTTTTTCGGCTGAATAAGATGTGTAGTCAAAAGGGTTGCGCCCACTCCGACCGCCAGGGATGTGATACAAAGCAGAATTTCCGTAACATGGGAAAGCCAGATGCCGGCACCCGATTGGGAAGTTGCGGCGGCGGCCGCTGCGATTTTCTCCTCCGACATCGGCTGGTTTGGCGCGTGCGACAAGTTGCGCACTCCTTTGGCAAAAATTTTGTCAATCTTTTTCATTTTGGCAAAAATCATTTTTCCACAAAATACAGACAGAATCCGTCATAACAATTGTCGCATAAAGAGAGAGACCTCCCTTTCGCCTCGTCAACTCTGATAGTGGCAGCGCTGGACGGGGAGGGGGCAATGATGCCGTTGGTGGCTTCCGCTATCTTTTGGCATTGCGCTTCAGGAATATGAAGGGAAAACCACGCCTGATACACTCCGTCTTCGTTGCCTGAGTTGGTGTAGATGGTTTCATCTATGTCACACACGGTCTGATATATGCCGGATGTCACTTTCCTCCCGTCTTTGTAAAAGGAGAATCTTCCGCCTTTGAACACCAGTTTGGCATCAAATGCTTCACTTTCAGGAGTATAGTAAACCCCTGCAATGCCGCCCGACGTGCTGGTCCACAGCCATGTGCCGTCAAGGCTGTCTTTTTCCGGTTTGCATGCGGTGACGATGACTGCCAGCAGCAATGCGATTGCGAAATAACGTGTCTGTCTCATACTGTATATTATTTTTATTCTCTAATTTCCAAAACATTAACCCTCAACTCTTTTCTTCGCTAAGACAAGCAGCCGTTGCTGTAATTCGGCACGGGCGCGTGAGAGCAGCACCTTGGAGTTGGCCACGGAGATGCCGAGCGTTTCGGCAATCTTCTTGTGCGGGTAATGATCCACCGCGTACAGGTTGAACACGGTGCGCTGCTTTACGGGCAGCGTCCCCACCAGCTCCACCAACTCCTCCTGGGTGAATTCCGCACCTTGAATGAGCGAATCGTCGTCAAGGGATCCATCCTCCTGAACGAGATTTTCCTCCATCTCCACCATCTCGGTCCGGCTGCGCAGGTACATAAGGCGCATCGTCCCCGCTACATGCTACGAATACAGTGCTTGCAGCCATGAGCATCATGCTCATTATTTTCTAAAAAATATTCATCATCCTCGTAAAGGAATTTCTGGAAACTGTCTGCCAGAATTTTTAATGTGCTTTCAATCTTTTCATTATC